>NZ_CP019225.1:2421615-2689870 GCF_010222815.1 Synechocystis sp. CACIAM 05
TTCTTTTTTCTAATTCTTTTAATTCCCAAGGAGAATCTGTCATGAAATGCAGTAGTCCCTGTTCATTTTTCAATCCTAGTGATGATGCTATTGCAGGTAGACTCTTTCTTTTTATATCACTTAATATTCCCACAATGATATATTTAAATGACTCATAAGACCTCACTTCTGGAAATATATCTTTATACAGTTCACTATATGTGTCTACACACTGTACTGTCTTTTTCGCCTCTCTTGTCTTTGTCATTCTCCCTCCGCGCTTTTCAGCCTTTTATCTCCATTTTAATTCCCTCAGTCTGATGAAAGAGGGATAAACAGAAATTGGACATGAAAATAGATTATAAATTAACTCTCTTATTGTTTTGTTTATGTGTACCGGGTGTAATCGCTAGTTCATTTTTAATGTTGTCTTTAGTTGTCGATCCAACTGCAATTCCTGTATCTTTACAAACTCTGCAAATTGCAAATCTGATCCAAGGAGCATTGTTTGTTTTACTAGCAGCAACATTGGGTTCAATACTAAGTAAAAGGGTTGGACTATGCTCACCAACGCTCTCTGCCCTTCTCAACCATGGCAGGGTTATTCATGCGTTCTATCCTCAACTTATCTCCGGGCTAGTAGGTGGATTAATAGGTGTAGCCATTATCATTGGTTTTCACTTTCTTTCGTCCCCTCCACTGGCTAATACCCAAGCTCTCCTATTACCTCCCATAGCTGTCAGAATCATCTACGGAGGCATCACTGAGGAAATCCTGATCCGCTGGGGAATTATGACTTTGATTGTGCGGGCCAGCTGACGACTGATTCAAAAAGGAAAACCCAATAATATTGTCATGGGATTGGCAATTGGAATTAGTGCAGTATTATTTGGACTTTCCCACCTCCTATTAGCCATCAATTCCGTTACTCCCTTAATCAACGGCAATAATTGTCTATATAGTGGCAGGAAATACAATGTTTGGTGTCATGGCAGGCCACCTTTTTTTGTGCTACGGTTTCGAGTCTACCATCATCGCCCACGTATTTTCCCATATCGGCTCATATCTAATACTTGGCTAGGAGAGTCTGGCCATAATTGTTAATGGAAATATTATACGTTTTCACCCCAAGCCAGTTGATTTTTATTAATCAACGATAGGGGATCAAACGATAGGGGATCAAATGATAGCCTCTCCTCTTTTAGAAGCCCTTAAGACTAGGATTTTGGGCTAATTTTTGAATTTCATCTACTACCGCATTGTTTTCATGGTTAAGCTGAACCACCAATGCCCGAGATAGCTGATCTTGTTTTTGTAGGGCCATTGCGTAGTATTGCTGAGCCTGTTGAAGCTTGCCTAAATCCATACTGCGGCGTCCTTCATTACGTAAAAACTGCCCTTTCAAGTATTGCAATTCCGGATTGTCTGGGGTGATAGCCAGCGCCCGGTCAATATTAGCCATGGCAAGGTCATACTTTTCCAAATCTCGGTAGGTAGTGGCTAGGGCACGGTAACGGAGATAGTCAGGTGCCGCATACTGCTCAAAGCGACTAATTACCTGTTCCGATTGGCTAAAGGGAGTATAACGGGACAAAAACAGATCTAAGTAACCCCGCAAAAGGTTAAGTTCCGGATCATTGGGATTAATGGCGGATGCTTTGTCTAGGTGTTCGAATACCGTACCTGTTTTACCTACAGCTTGTAAGTAACTACCCTTTTTTAGCAGATAACTACCCTCCAAAAAATGACCCACAGCAATGTATAGGTTACCCCGTAAGGGATCGCTGGGGGCCAAGCGCTGGGCCGACTCTAGGGTTTGCTGGGCGTACTTCCTCATTCCTTCCATATCATTAGCGTCATAGGCAAAAGAAGCCTGCATGGCATAAACCAAAGGCTCATTAGGTTCAGCTTGAATCGCCCCAGCCAAAATTTCCTCTGCCCCCCGATAGTTCCCATCACGAAAAATGGCTTCAAAGGCAGCTTCTGTTTGGTCGCCAATATTATGGGGATTCTTAGGGCGAAAGGGATCCCCTGCCCAGGCAGTACCACCAGCTATTAGGACTCCTAATAGAGATTGGGTAAAAATTTGGGCCCAACGATTACGAATTAAATTCATCGGAGTAAAACGGGTGAGGAAAACCAACATAATCGATTGTATCTACAGTGAGAATCAGAAAGAGCACTGGCAAAACCAAGAAAATTAGGCCGATCAAGCTAAAATTCTAAGGAATTGTGATTGCCATAATATCCAGCTTTTGGCGGAACTGGCAGGGAGACTGCGTTTCAACTTTATCAATATGCTGTGTTTAAACGACGTTTGCTACCATCCGCCCGCCGCATTGCATCCCATTCTAAAAGATATCAATTTAGAATTAGCTCCCCAACAACTCGGTTTGATAATTGGCCCTAGTGGCTCTGGTAAAACCACTCTGTTAGAAATCCTTTCCGGCCTGGCAGAACCGACCAGCGGTCATATCCGTTGGCAAACCCAGGAGTTAACACCTCTCCACCTCCAGCAGCTCTGTGGTTTAGTGTTCCAGTTCCCAGAGCGTCATTTCTGCGGTGGCACCCTGCTAGAGGAATTGCGCTTGGGACATCCGGAGCTTCCCCGCAGCCGCATTGCAGAGACCCTACAAGAGGTTGGTCTGGGTCATTGCCCTTGGAATCTTTCACCCCAAGCTCTCAGTGGTGGCCAACAAAGACGGTTGTCCTTAGCCGTGCAATTAATTCGCCAACCCAATATTCTTCTCCTCGATGAACCTACCGCAGGTCTAGATTGGTCGATGCGTCAACAATTAGCCAATCTACTAATCAAATTAAAAGACCATTGGGGACTTCTCGTTGTGACCCATGATCCAGGAGAACTAACGGCGATCGCCGACCAATGTTGGCGTTTAGAAAGAGGCAGCTTAACTCCCCAAAACCCCTGAAATATAGCAGGAAAAACAAAAACTCCCTCGGCTATACGAAAACCGAAGAAGTTCTTAGAAAATTAAAGTATATTTCTAATCTCAGTGCCAACAATCGACTAACGACGACGGGAACGCTGTCTTCTGCGGGTTGCTTCCTTGCGTTTATGCTTTTCTTGCGGCGTTTCAAAAAATTGATGCTTTTTGAAATCTGTATAGATGCCAGCCTTTGCGACCTGACGCTTAAAGCGGCGTAGCGCGGATTCAATTGGTTCGTTTTGACCTACAACAACTTGAGTCATCTGAGAGTTTTAAACCTCCTGGGTTAACAACAAAAGGGAGCTAGGGGAATAAATATCCGAAAATTTCTACAAAGCCCACATTAGACTTCTACCAATTCTATCATTCCCCCCGTTGACAATCTCCATTAGTCCAAGTCGGAGAAAATATTATCGTTATTTCCCGGACTATAATTTTGAACCTGACTTTAAGATGGCCAAAAGCTCCCCAAGTAAAATGGAGAGCTTTAGATCAAAGAAAGAGGAACTTGGCATCGGACTATTGTGCCGTGGGGCAACCCCCAGAGTATCGTCGCCGCTGTCACATTTCACAACCGAGTGCGGGATGGGATCGGAGTGGTTCCATGACGCTAAAGACACCAAGAAAGATTTTTGGGTTTTGCTGAGAAGAAACCCAGAAGACTGCACAAGAAAAGAGAAAGAAAAATGAAGAATAAAGGTCAAGCCCTCGGTCTATTAGTACTCCTCGACTTCATTCATTACTGAACTTCCATCTAGAGCCTATCAACGGGTAGTCTTCCCGTGACCTTACTGGCTTAACACCATGAGAGTACTCATCTTGAGGTGGGCTTCCCACTTAGATGCTTTCAGCGGTTATCCACTCCGCACTTGGCTACCCTGCGTTTACCGTTGGCACGATAACAGGTACACCAGAGGTGCGTACTTCCCGGTCCTCTCGTACTAAGGAAGTCTCCTCTCAATACTCTTACGCCTACACCGGATATGGACCGAACTGTCTCACGACGTTCTGAACCCAGCTCACGTACCGCTTTAATGGGCGAACAGCCCAACCCTTGGGACGTACTACCGCCCCAGGTTGCGATGAGCCGACATCGAGGTGCCAAACCTCCGCGTCGATGTGAACTCTTGGCGGAGATCAGCCTGTTATCCCTAGAGTAACTTTTATCCGTTGAGCGACGGCCCTTCCACTCAGTGCCGTCGGATCACTAAAGCCGACTTTCGTCCCTGTTTGACTTGTCAGTCTCACAGTCAAGCTTCCTTCTGCTTTTACACTCTTCGGCTGATTTCCAACCAGCCTGAGGAAACCTTTGCGCGCCTCCGTTACCTTTTAGGAGGCGACCGCCCCAGTCAAACTGCCCACCTGAAATTGTCCTTCTCCCGGATAACGGGAACAAGTTAGAATTCTAGCCTCACCAGAGTGGTATCTCACCGTTGACTCCATTACTCCCACAAGAGCAACTTCATAGTCTCCCACCTATCCTGCGCAAGCAAAGCCCGAACCCAATTCCAAGCTACAGTAAAGCTTCATAGGGTCTTTCTGTCCAGGTGCAGGGAGTCCGTATCTTCACAGACAATCCTATTTCGCCGAGCCTCTCTCCGAGACAGTGCCCAGATCGTTACGCCTTTCGTGCGGGTCGGAACTTACCCGACAAGGAATTTCGCTACCTTAGGACCGTTATAGTTACGGCCGCCGTTCACCGGGGCTTCAGTCGCTAGCTTCAGGATTACTCCCTGACCAACTTCCTTAACCTTCCGGCACTGGGCAGGCGTCAGCCCCCATACTGCGTCTTACGACTTTGCGGAGACCTGTGTTTTTGGTAAACAGTCGCCTGGGCCTATTCACTGCGACCTCCATTGCTGGAGGCACCCCTTCTCCCGAAGTTACGGGGTAATTTTGCCGAGTTCCTTAGAGAGAGTTACCTCGCGCCCCTTAGTATTCTCTACCTTCCTACCTGTGTCGGTTTCGGGTACAGGTGACTATAAATTAACGTGGTTCGGGCTTTTCTTGGAAGCTTGACATCATGCACTTCGTCTCCGTGGAGACTCCCCATCACACCTCTGCTCAAGACGTTTTCGCCGTCTCTCATCGCCTCGAATGCTTGGACTGGTAACCAACTTCCAGCTGCACTAGCCTTCTCCGTCCCCCGCCACAATCTATAATCAGTACCGGAATATTGACCGGTTGTCCATCGACTACGCCTCTCGGCCTCGCCTTAGGTCCTGACTAACCCTCCGCGGACGAGCCTTCCGGAGGAACCCTTAGGATTTCGGGGTATGGGATTCTCACCCATATTTTCGCTACTCAAGCCGACATTCTCACTTCTGTACTGTCCACACCTGCTTGCCGCTAGTGCTTCACCCTATACAGAACGCTCCCCTACCACTCATATCTGAGTCCACAGCTTCGGTACATCACTTAGCCCCGTTCATTTTCGGCGCAGGAGCGCTTGACCAGTGAGCTATTACGCACTCTTTTAAGGATTGCTGCTTCTAGGCAAACCTCCTGGTTGTCAATGCACTCCCACCTCCTTTCTCACTTAGTGATGATTTGGGGACCTTAGCTGGTGGTCTGGGCTGTTTCCCTTTCGACGATGAAGCTTATCCCCCACCGTCTTACTGGTCGTTTCTTCTTGGGTATTCTGAGTTTGCCTCACTTTGGTACAGCTCTCGCCGCCCGCAGCGAAACAGTGCTTTACCCCCCAAGTTGACTTTACAACCGCTGCGCCTAAACACATTTCGGGGAGAACCAGCTAGCTCCGGGTTCGATTGGCATTTCACCCCTAACCACAGCTCATCCGCTAATTTTTCAACATTAGTCGGTTCGGACCTCCACTTAGTGTTACCTAAGCTTCATCCTGGCCATGGTTAGATCACCCGGGTTCGGGTCTACAAATTGTGACTAACGCCCTATTCAGGCTCGCTTTCACTTTGGCTTCGGTGCAACACACCTTAACCTGCCACAACCTGTAAGTCGCCGGCTCATTCTTCAACAGGCACACGGTCACTCGTTTAATCGAGCTCCCATTGCTTGTAGGCTAACGGTTTCATGTTCTATTTCACTCCCCTCAACGGGGTTCTTTTCACCTTTCCCTCGCGGTACTTTACGCTATCGGTCACACAGTAGTATTTAGCCTTACCGGGTGGTCCCGGCTGATTCAATCGGAATTCCACGAGCTCCGACCTACTCGGGATACAGCTAGGCTGATTCAATTTTCGACTACAGGACTTTCACCTCCTCTGGTGCAGTTTTCAGCTGCTTCGTCTAATCTACTCAGTCCACGTTGCTGTCCCACGACCCCAGTCCTCGAAAAGACTGGTTTAGGCTGTTCCCCGTTCGCTCGCCGCTACTTGGAGAATCACTTTTGTTTTCTTTTCCTCTAGCTACTAAGATGTTTCAGTTCACTAGGTTTGCTCTCTCCCGCCTATTTTATTCAGCGGGTAGTTCACTTGGGTTGCCCCATTCGGACACCTCCGGATCAATGCTTGTTTCCAGCTCCCCGAAGCGTTTCGTCGGTAACCACGTCCTTCTTCGCCTCTGTGTGCCAAGGTATCCACCGTTAGCCCTTTGTAGCTTGACCTTTTTAAGATCTTCTTTTTGCTAACTAGGATTATCTTTCCTCCTACCTTTACCGCCCTTCAGTCTCACACTCAGCCAAAAGCCTTGTGGTTAATATCAAAACGGTTAGGAAGAGCAAGATTTTCCCTGCTTTCTCTTTTCTTTATGCAGTTTTCAAGGTTCTTACTGGACTTACATCCAGCATTCCCTCTGACTCTCATCAGACAGGATGCTGAAGGGTTTATCCTTCTTTTTGGCTTTTTTGGTTAGGTGGGCCATTCTGGACTTGAACCAGAGACCTCACCCTTATCAGGGGTGCGCTCTAACCAGCTGAGCTAATAGCCCTTGTCTTTTACCTCGCCTAGGCAATAGTTTGAAAGACTTCTACTCTTTAACCTCTCGGTTAATCCCTTGCTCGACCTTTTGGTTGACCAACTTCTCTCTATTTGCACTTTGCTTTCAAGATGAAGGGGTAAAGGTCTCCCTTAAAGGAGGTGATCCAGCCACACCTTCCGGTACGGCTACCTTGTTACGACTTCACCCCAGTCACTAGCCCTGCCTTCGGCGCCCTCCCCCTTGCGGTTAGAGTAACGACTTCGGGCGTGACCAGCTCCCATGGTGTGACGGGCGGTGTGTACAAGGCCCGGGAACGAATTCACCGCAGTATTCTGACCTGCGATTACTAGCGATTCCTCCTTCATGCAGGCGAGTTGCAGCCTGCAATCTGAACTGAGGCCGGGTTTGATGGGATTCGCTTACTCTCGCGAGCTTGCTGCCCGTTGTCCCGACCATTGTAGTACGTGTGTAGCCCAAGGCGTAAGGGGCATGATGACTTGACGTCATCCCCACCTTCCTCCGGTTTGTCACCGGCAGTCTCTCTAGAGTGCCCAACTTAATGATGGCAACTAAAAACGAGGGTTGCGCTCGTTGCGGGACTTAACCCAACATCTCACGACACGAGCTGACGACAGCCATGCACCACCTGTCTCCTGGCTCCCTAAGGCACTCCCACGTTTCCGCAGGATTCCAGGGATGTCAAGCCTTGGTAAGGTTCTTCGCGTTGCATCGAATTAAACCACATACTCCACCGCTTGTGCGGGCCCCCGTCAATTCCTTTGAGTTTCACACTTGCGTGCGTACTCCCCAGGCGGGATACTTAACGCGTTAGCTTCGGCACGGCTCGGGTCGATACAAGCCACGCCTAGTATCCATCGTTTACGGCTAGGACTACAGGGGTATCTAATCCCTTTCGCTACCCTAGCTTTCGTCCCTCAGTGTCAGTTTCAGCCCAGTAGCACGCTTTCGCCACCGATGTTCTTCCCAATATCTACGCATTTCACCGCTACACTGGGAATTCCTGCTACCCCTACTGTACTCTAGTCTTGCAGTTTCCACCGCTCCTATGGAGTTAAGCTCCATTCTTTAACGGCAGACTTGCATAACCACCTACGGACGCTTTACGCCCAATAATTCCGGATAACGCTTGCATCCTCCGTATTACCGCGGCTGCTGGCACGGAGTTAGCCGATGCTTATTCATCAGGTACCGTCAGAACTTCTTCCCTGATAAAAGAGGTTTACAATCCAAGGACCTTCCTCCCTCACGCGGTATTGCTCCGTCAGGCTTTCGCCCATTGCGGAAAATTCCCCACTGCTGCCTCCCGTAGGAGTCTGGGCCGTGTCTCAGTCCCAGTGTGGCTGCTCATCCTCTCAGACCAGCTACTGATCGTTGCCATGGTAGGCTCTTACCCCACCATCTAGCTAATCAGACGCGAGCCCATCTTCAGACGATAAATCTTTCACCTTTCGGCACATTGGGTATTAGCAGTCGTTTCCAACTGTTGTCCCCATTCTGAAGGTAGGTTCTCACGTGTTACTCACCCGTCCGCCACTAAGTTCCGAAGAACTCCGTTCGACTTGCATGTGTTAGGCATACCGCCAGCGTTCATCCTGAGCCAGGATCAAACTCTCCATTGTGTTAAAAATAACCAATTTATAAGTTTCGGCTCTTTTCTATTGCTATTTCTTCCGACTTGAGTTAAACTCTTTGTCAAGTAGAAACAGACTTTGGTTTGTTAATTGAATTAACAAGGGTCTGGTTTCTGTCTCTCAAACTATTTCTTTGTCTAGGTTCGGGGCGCTTTCGAGTCGCTTTCGCTCTCAACCGCGCATTTATCAATATACGGAATACCACAAGAAAAGTCAACACCTTTTCACAAAATATTTTTCAAAATCCCTGAATCACAGTCATAGTAAGGGCTTCAACGATAGAAAAAAACTTCGCTCGACACCGGTAACTCCCCTTTCCCATTCCTCAGAACTATCTGCTCCCCCCTCTGCACCTCCTCCGTCCGATAATGGGGAAGTCGTTTTTGTGGGTTTAGATTAATGGAAAACAATTCTCTGGCACCTTTGCGGGTTGGCATTCTCGGTTTTGGTGGTTTGGGGCAAGCGGCAGCTAGGTTGTTGGCACCCAAGCAGGAGATGAAGCTAGTGGCTGTGGCCGATCGCCATGGGTATCTATATGGTGCGGACGGCATTGATGTGGATAATGCGGTGCAGGCTTATACCCAGCAAGGTTCCGTGGGTAAGGCCAAGAAGGGACAGATGAGTGAGCAAAGCATTGAAGATTTAATTGGTGAGGGGGAAGTAGATGGCTACTTTCTGGCGCTACCGAATTTGCCAAATACTTTCATGGCGGATGTGACTCGGCAATTCATCGCCTCTGGCTGGCAAGGGGTATTGGTGGATGCGCTCAAGCGGACCAGTGCGGTGGAGCAGTTAATAACATTGCGGGAGGATCTAGCCCAAGCAGGTATTACTTATATGACGGGTTGTGGGGCGACCCCCGGTTTACTGACGGCGGCGGCGGCGATCGCCTCCCAGAGTTTTCAGGAAATTCATCAGGTAAAAATTACTTTTGGGGTGGGCATTGCTAATTGGGAAGCTTACCGGGCCACCATTCGGGAAGACATTGCTCACATGCCCGGGTACAACGTCGATAAAGCCCAAGCCATGACGGATGCGGAGGTGGCGGCTCTGTTGGATCAAACCAATGGCATTTTGGCTTTGGAAGATATGGAACATGCTGATGACATCATGTTGGAGTTGGCGGGCATCTGTCACCGAGACCAAGTAACGGTGGGGGGCGTGGTGGATACCCGTAATCCGAAGAAACCGTTGAGTACCCACGTAAAAATCACCGGCAGAACCTTTGAAGGGAAGATTTCTAGCCATACCTTTACCCTGGGGGATGAAACCAGCATGGCGGCCAATGTTTGCGGCCCGGCCTTTGGTTATTTGAAAGCGGGTTATGGGTTACATCGTCAGGGTTTAAAGGGTTTATTTACAGCAGCGGATGTGATGCCCAAATTTGTGCGTTAATCTATCAACGTTGTTCAATCGGTTCAGGTAAACTATCTATGACTAGACCAATTTCCCTGGGCTTAGGAAAAATAGCGGGACTGGCGATCGCCTCTGGGCTAGTTTTAACCCAGTCCTACGGAAGTTTTGGGCCAGAGATGTCCATTGCTGAAGCGGGGGAATTACCGGGGGGAGTGCGTTTTTTTAGTCGTCCTCCCCAGTTGGTGGATAGTGTTACCACCTTCAATGCGGTGTCAATTCCGGCGGCGAAGTATTATTTCACTATTTCTCTGCCGGAACAGGCCGGTGAACCCCTCGACAGAGTTGTTTTTCAACAGCAACCTAACCCAGACCCAATTAATTTTTACCCGGAACAAACCTTTGCTTTTCTTGGCGATCTCCACAATCGGGGGTTCCAAGTTGCTCTGGAGTCGGTGGATTGGGACAGAGATACGGGAAAAATCACTGTAACTTTTGCCCAAACCATTTCCCCTGGGGAAACTGTCACCATTGGGCTAAAGCCCTGGAAGAATCCCGATGTGCCTGGAGTCTACCAATTTCGAGTTTTTGCCTTACCACCGGGGGAAAATTCCCAAGCCATGGATTTGGGGGTAGCCCGGTTTCAATTTTATCGGGGTGGAACTTGGTAACTGGGACATTGCCGGTCAACTATTCAGATATTGAGTGGGAATTCTATTTCAGATCCGCCAACTGAATACGGGGATCGGTAAATTTCAGCAGTAAGTCCGCCAGAAGATTACCAACGATGAGGAGAGTTGCCCCCATCATTAAACTGCCCATCACTAGATACAGATCCTGGGCGGTGACTGCTTGGAGAATTAGACGACCTAAACCGGGCCAATTAAAGAAAAATTCGGCGATAAAAGCGCCACTGAGTAAGCTAGCAAATTCAAAGCCCAGAATGGTGATCAGAGGGTTGATGGCATTACGGAGGGCATGGACGTAAATGACCCGATTTTCGGGCAAACCCTTAGCCCTGGCAGTTTGAATGTAGTCCTGGCGCAACACATCAAGCAATTGGCCTCGCATCAACCTTTGTAATCCAGCAAAACTGGTGATGCTCAAAGCGAGGGTAGGTAAAATCATGTGCCAAGCCACGTCCCAAACCTTATGGGGCCAAGAAAATTCGGCAAAATCAATGCTGGTCATGTCCCCCACCGGCAACAGGGGTGAAACGGATTGGGCAAGAAATAATAAAAGTAGGGCAGTGATAAAACTAGGAAATCCTTGGCCGATGTAGCTGATTACCCGCAAACTCCGGTCTATGAATGTGTTTTGCTGTACGGCCCCCACAATGCCCAAGGGAATGGCGATCGCCCAGGTGAGAATGATGGATGTTATGGCTAGTAGTAGGGTGGCGGGAATCCGTTCTATTAGTAGGGAAGCAACGGAACGGTTATAGACAAAGCTTTCACCAAAATTGAAACGGGTCACCACTTGGGTGAGCCAGCGCCAATATTGCACATACCAAGGTTGATCCAAGCCAAATTGAACTTTTAGCTGTTGCAGGGTTTCTGGGGAAATTTTCGGATTTTGCTGGAGGGTGTCGAGATAACTGCCGGGGGCTAGCTGAATAATGGCAAAGCTTAATAGGGATGCTAGCAATAAGGTAATCAGCCCTTCTATCAACCGCTGGACAACATAGGCAAAGTCGTCATTTTGGAGCCAACGGAGGGGATTGCGCATGGATTACTGAATTAAGAACTGCTGGTTAGATCCCATCTGGGGATTTTTCCTAGTCAATATAGCCTAAGCCTTTTCTTGGTGCAGATGCCGATCGCCAGGGAGCAATGGGTCCTCGGAATCCGCTAAGGTTAGGAACGTATTTGTTTGACAGGAACTGAGCCGAACTATGGGAGCTATCCAAGCCATTCGTGGAACCCGTGACATTTTGCCCCCGGAAACCAACTACTGGCAGTGGGTAGAGGCGATCGCCAAAAGCATTTTAGACCGGGCTTTGTATCAAGAAATTCGCACCCCAATTTTTGAGCAGACTTCCCTGTTTGAGCGGGGTATTGGGGAAGCCACAGATGTGGTGGGGAAGGAAATGTATAGTTTTACCGACCGGGGTGACCGCCCGATTACCTTGAGGCCAGAAGGCACAGCTGGGGTGGTGCGGGCCTATATTGAACAGAACTTACAGGCCGCTGGCGGAGTGCAAAGGCTGTGGTACACCGGGCCCATGTTCCGCTACGAAAGACCCCAGGCGGGCAGACAACGGCAATTTCATCAATTGGGGGTAGAAGTGTTGGGCAGTGCCGATCCCAGGGCCGATGTGGAAGTTATCGCTTTGGGCACCGATATTCTCAAAGCCCTTGGTTTGAGTAACCTTTCCCTTGCCCTAAATTCCGTTGGTAACGGCGGCGATCGCCAAAGGTATCGGGAAGCTTTGATCGCTTACTTAACTCCTTTTAAAGCTGAACTAGATCCCGACTCCCAAGATAGATTAGAGCGTAATCCCCTGAGAATTTTGGACAGCAAAGCCAAACGAACCCAGGAAATTGTCCAGGATGCCCCCAGCATTTTGGATCATCTCGGAGTGGATTCCCAACGGCACTTTGACCAAGTGCAACAATTACTAACGAATTTGGGCATTGCCTACCAACTCACCCCTACCCTGGTGCGGGGCTTGGATTATTACACCCACACCGCTTTTGAAATTCAATCCAGCGATCTGGGGGCCCAGGCCACCGTTTGTGGCGGCGGTCGTTACGACGGCTTAGTGGCGGAATTGGGAGGCCCCGTTACCCCGGCCGTGGGTTGGGCCATGGGATTAGAGCGATTAATTATCCTTTTGCAACAAATGGCTACGCCCCCCGCTCCTAGCCCGGACTTGTACCTGATTTCCAAAGGGGAAAAGGCAGAACCCCAAGCGTTAATTCTGGCTCAAAAGTTACGCAATCAAGGTTTGGCCGTGGCTTTGGATCTAAGTGCTAGTGCCTTTGGCAAACAATTTAAACGGGCGGATAAATCCGGGGCGATCGCCTGTTTAGTACTGGGAGATGGGGAAATAGCAACGGGCACAGTACAGCTTAAATGGCTGGCCGATAAAGCCCAGGAAACCTTGCAGTTACAGGATTTAATGGGGAACATTACGGAACTCAAACAACGTTTAGCGGGACATAGGGAAAAATAACCCCACCTCACCTCTAACTTTTCTGTGACTTGCCATGACCCCATGGACAATTTGGTTTAAAACCGACGATATCCCCAGTTGGCAACCGCTAGATTCCTGCCGCTCCTTGCCCGTGGGCCATTACCGTCTCGCGGCCCGGCTGGCAGTGCCCGGTAAGTATATGCAATGGCGCTGGAAGTTTTTCTCCGCCACCGGCAAAGTGGAAAACCATGATTTCCAGGGCCGCACTAATCAAGACGGTCTGATTTCTCTGTTGGATTTGCACACTGTCCAACCGGGAACCTGGCAACTGAGTGCCCAACCAGACTTATTCGATCACCTTTGTGGAGAAACCTGGCAAATTCGTTTTCAATTCCAAATTGTTACCCCTGCCATCACCACGGTGACAGTACCGAAACTCAATACTGAACCAGAGGAATTGGAGCCGGAAGAAGAACAGAGCGTAACAGATGAGGCCAATAACGCCATTGTGCCCCATCCAAAGCGTCCTATGGTGGTGCCAGAGCTTGATCCAGAGCCGGTACCGGTACTGCAATGGTACAGAAAGGCAAGGGTGAAACTGACAGGGAATGGGGAAACGGAACCCGGTAAATCTCTAGAGACCACGGAAGTAACGGAAAACAGAGGGGAAATAATTGAAGAGCAAATTCCAGAACCGCTGGCAATTACAGCGCCAACCATTGAAAAAATAGCTGAAGAGAAAGTGGAGGAGCCAATCCTCGAACCCGTGTTAGCGATCGCCGTTAATGTTGAAGCAGGGGAAGAACAAATAGAAGAAAAAATAAAGGAATCAGTACAGGAAGAAATGCCAGAGGCTTTGGTGGCTAGTGTTTTAGATGTTATTGAAGAAAAAGAGGAGGTAACGGACGATAAACAGCCAGAAGCCTTGGTAATAGTAGAGTCATCAACTGATACCGATGCCGAAGACAAGTTAGAAAAATCAGAGGGATTTAACCCTTTCCGTTCCGTCAGTTACTCTGTGGAGCTAATTTATCCAGAACTGGAAAATCCCATCCAAGTTGACATTACGGTGATGGTGGACGAAAATCGCCCGCCCGTGCATCTGGATTTACCCGATCCCAGCAAAATGGTTAGCCTACTGCACCGTCGTCCCCGCTATCCTAATTCCCCTCTACCGCCTCGGTTGACTAGTGCTTAGCCGAGTTCCAGACAGGCTAGGCCGTAGATGTTTTCCAAGGGAAGTTGGGGAGGATTGCCTTTATACATCCGCAAATTTAACAGAGTCAGTTCAAAGCCCCGTTCTTCCAACAGATAAATGGCATCTTGATTCACTTCTGGCACATCAATAAACACTGGCCCCTGGCGATCGCCAAGTAACACGTCCAACAAAGCCCCGGCTAAAGCAGTACTATCAGCCATCAGGGGGCCCAAACGCCAACCCTGGGGAAAACCATCTTCATCGTCGGGCAATAAACAGGGACGAATGCGGCCGTAACCACAACAATCCCCCTGATCATCCAAAATTACCATCACCTTTCCCTCCGGCCGTCCCAACCATTCGTGCAAAAAGAGGGGACGAGGTGTAGCTTCGTGGCGGGCATCGTAGGCTAACACTTTGGCTTCTGTTAATTGGTCACCGGCCAAAAGTTGATAACCGAGGGGAAAATCCGGGGTAAAACTTGGCCGCACACAGGAGCGGCGATCGGCAGGGGGTAAACGATAACGACGGGTGTAATAGGCGGGACGAAAGCCCCATTTTTGGTAATCTTCCACCCTGGCTAGGGCTGCTTCCAGACCAACGCACTGGACATTTTCCAAATGGGCGATCGCCGTTTGCCAGAGAGCCACCCCAAAACCCCGCCCCCGATATTCTGGTTGAACGAGAAATAAACCAATAAAACCGTAATTTTCGTCATAACGAATGCCGGCAATGCAACCCACTGGGCTGCCTTCCCATTCCCCCACCCAAACGCCAGCGTCATCGGTGTCACAAAAAATCCCTACATCCCCTATGCCCGGACAAAATCCTTCCTGCTGGGCCCAACGGGTCACCAACGGGCGATCGGCAACTGCCATGGGACGAATACGGTAACTCAAACTCATCGGTTAATGGTGAAGAGTGCTCTTCACTGTAACGGGATGCCAAGGGAGTAATTTTTAATCTTTCGGGTTCTTGCGTTTTAACCTGGCCGGCGAAAAATAGGACGATAACTAGCTGCATCTTGATAGGTAATGGCGGTCCCTACCCAGCGATCCCAGTCGGCATTAGAACCATAACGGTAGGCACTCCGCATGGAGGCAAAGGATGTTTCTAGGTCTGCCAAGTTCGCGGTTTCATAAATGGTGTGGTAGATTACAGGCTCCCGATCAAGGCTGGTATAACGACGGCAAGCGGCCCAGGTAGGCACATCCGCCATAATTTTAGGTAAATAGCTTTCTTCGTACCAGGCCCGAAATTCCGGTTCCGCCTCCGGTTTAACTTCAACGCTGACTTGGAAAAAAGGACGATTACCAAAGATGCCATCCCAAGGACAGCGGGAATGGGCATAGGTTTGTTGGTAAGCTACCCGGCTTAGACCTTGTAATGCATTAACTTTCCAATGTTGCCATGTAGCGGTTTCCTCTTCCCGCCCTGGGCGAGACAGGGCAGAGTTAATCTGCTCCAAAGAAACATTGGGGGCTAATTCGTAGAACGTGAGCAAGCGTTTGCTGAACCACTTCAAACTGCCGGCCACTCCATATTCTTCGTAGCGACGGGCGGTAGTGATTTCAGGAACAACTTCTAATAATTTAGGAATGTAGTGATGGTGGTAAAACTCAGTAAATGCCGCTTCCGCTGCCGGGGCGATCCGTAAACTAATTACGAGAAGATTGACCATGGATGGCTCCGAAGGGAAATGATAACAGGGTTAAGACCTAACAAAACGGCCACAATTAACCCCTTAAATAGTTGAAGATTGTGGCAAGGTTGAGCAGTAGCTGGACATTTTTCATTAGGACTCTGCTCTTTTGGCAACTGTTCTAGGATATTGATAAAATCAGCAATGCTCCGGAAACGCCCATAATACGGATATAGGCCACTCTATTTTCTTCCCGGAGATATTGCAACACCATTTGCCCGATCGCCATCGCCAAGGCGGATTTTTTGTCCAAATTTGGCTACGCAAAATGGAATAGGTCATGGGTTAGAACAAAAAGAAGATTGGGTTAAGGATTTAATAATGGTGTTGCTAGGGCGATCGCTAAGGTTTAATTCAGCCAAAATTAGTTGGACAATAACCTCACTAAAATAGCTGGGAAAACGGTGCATTTCTTGGGCATGGTCTAACAAAAAAGTGTGGTAATAATACCCCAGGGATTTTTCCAATTTGATTAAACTATGGAAAAAATCCGGTAATTCCTTTAAACGGTGAGAATGATTCTGTTGGAGAATATTTAAAAAGTGGCGAAAATGGCTACCTTCATCCTGGACTAAATGTTGTCCCACACGACTCAATACTTTGCCAAAAGGTTGATAATATTCCCGTAAATCCCGACGGTAAGAAAACATAGACCCTAACTCGTCAAACACTAGGGTACTAACAATGGTGAATTCATCTTGTAAGACGCAGGCAATAGGTTCTAAACTAGGCGATCGCCGCTGAAAATTTTCATCCATAGCGGCAAAATCTAGCCCAGATAAACAGCGATAAACTCGCCGCAGAGCTTGATAATGTTTTTGCTCATCTCCCAGCCATCGGGGTAATAAAGCTAAAAAATTGTTGGATAAATCCTGTTGACGGGAGAGTAAATAGTTGTATAAAAACTTAGCATCACCTTCGGAATAAACATCTCGACTTAGTAAAATGCAAAAATCATTCTTTAGATTGTTTTCTACATTATCCAAAACCTTAGTAGGGATTTGGTAATCGATGGGGATTAGTTCGTCTACGTCCCAATTATTTAAACAATTCTTTTGATTACTATTTATCGGATTGTGTTTTAAACAAGCAATTTCCATGACCAATCACTCTAAGTTTTAGAAACCATTGCTTAACTAATTGATAAAAAATCTTCCGCCACAATATGGGGAATAATTAAACAATGACGGCCTGTAATACGAGCCGTATCTCCCCGCAAAACAATGCCAGCGGCAACATCATCAATGACCCAACTACCAACCATGTAATGGTAATCAAATGCTTGGGGCAATTCGATATATGCCTGGATAATAAAGCCCTCTTCACCGTAGCCATAGGTTGGCCGTTTTTCCACTGCCCCAGCCCCTAACTCAATGGAAACACCGATGCCTTCCATACCCAACAAGGGTTTGCGAACGTGTAAACCTTCTAGTAATAGGCGGGTTGCTTCCAGGGAAATATCGCTCTCAAAATAGGTGGGCAGGAGATATTGAGCATACTCGCTATCTTTAAACTGTTGCCAAATTAAAACCATGGCTCCTTTATTAGATAAAATTTGCTTCCATAAAGGTTCAATTACTTTTGCATCTCCCACGGCTAGGCGTTGCGCTAGGGCTTCAGTGCAACCGGCATTGGCCATATCATTTTGCAAATCTGACCAGTCATACATTTTCCATAAAATTGGAATTCTTTCGTTAGCATGGTCAATAAAATAACCATCTTCATCCAAACCTAATCCTCTCTGCATTAGTTGACCCCGTTCATCTTCTAAGCCCCGCAGATAAACCAATTGGGTGTAAACATTTTCATCCACTTCATCGTGGAGAATTTGGATTAATTGCATGGCCATTTCACTGTCTTCTTCCAGTTGCTCATCTACCAAAAAAGAAATGCCGGTGCGGAGTAAATCATATTCTTCATAAATCCTGCGCCATTGCCCCGCCGTTCTTTCCCAATATTCATTAAACTGACTGGCATTGGCTGGTAAGGCATAGGCCCCTTGATTATGGTTGCGCTGGTAATCCACTAACCAATTCCATTGGTAAACGGTTTCCGCTCCCAATAGGGGAGTTTCCCCATTAATTTCAATCAATTTAATCTGACCATCTTCGGTGACTACTAGATCGAAACGGGTAGCTAAGCTCAAATCTTCCACCGGGTCGGTGCGATGCCAACTATTTTTCAGGGCAGGCCAATATTCAGGGCGAATTTTTAACTGGGCTAACCTTGCGTCAACGGCGGAATCATCATCTTCATCGAAAAACCAGTCCAGAAATTCCACACACATTTGCCAAAGTTTTTCACTCGCAATGGCGATCGCCGTTTCTTCTTGGGGGCTGAATTGGATGGCAAAGGGTTGGGGCAGGGCTTCCACCCAGTATTTTTGAGCTGTATCACTGAGCACATCCGCTTGGTAAGCATTGTCCTGGATATGCTGGCGCCAGCGGGGACGACGACTAATTTTTATCGGTTGCATTATTTGCCTCCCCGGCCAGTGCCTTTAAAAGTAGAACCGAAACCCTTATTACTACTGCGGCCAGAAATAGTGCCTTTAGCAGCGGTACCCGATGGCCTAGGGGGAGCGGGGGCAGTGACAGCTTTGGAAGTAGAAACTTTGCCTGTGGTGGTGCGAGGCACAGAGATGCCATTGGGGGTAATCAACTGATCCGGGTTTGTCCCCCGATAGACAATGGATGGTTGCAATACTCGCCGTTGGACGCCGCCGGAATAAATATAGGTGTAACTATTGCCGTAGGGATAAAAGTAAGCCCCACCAAATATTGGACGATAACCGCTGGTGTGGTAGCCACTGGGAGTAGGCTCACAGATTACCCCATCGGTTTGACAATCGGCTCGACTGCTGTAAACCGGGGCATTCCGTTGATGTTCCGCTTGGGCCGCTTTCATTTGGGCTTCGCAGTCCTCCGGGCGAATGGGGGGAGGGGTGGGGGCGTTGGTCAATTTCCCTGCTTTATGGGCTTCCGCCAAGACTTTATACTCATTGGCCTGATTGGTCATATCCGTTTTACATTCCGCCACACTGGTGTAGTAAAGGGCTTCAATTTTTTCGTTACTTCCCCCACCACTACCCTGATTGGTTTTAGGGTTATTGTCTTTACAACTGGTGCTCACCATGGCCAACACCGCTACCATCGCTAGATATTGCCTAACCTGTTTACGATAAATGGGCCGAGAAATGTTACCGGGGAAATGATTTGGTTCCATGGCGATCGCCGGGTTGGGCAGTAATGATGGAGTTATTGTATTGAGATTTTCCGGGGATAAACTAATTGGTAAAAATTATTTACGAAAGAATCATGAAAATTAGCCAATTTCAGCCCCATTGGGGGCAAATACGAGTGCTGAATAGGGTTGATTAGGGGTCAGGGATTGTTAAGCTAGGGAAATGTGGACCGCTAAATTGTCATTCAATCTTGAGAAAACACCGTGCTAGACGAACAAGCCAAGAAAACTCTCCTGCGTAAAATTCCCCACGGACTCTACGTCTGTGGTGTTAAATCCGGAGAAGAAGCCAATGGTTTCACCGCCAGTTGGGTAATGCAGGGTTCCTTTGAGCCGCCCCTGGTGGTTAACTGCGTGCGTACTGACTCCATTTCCCATCGGTTATTACAGGAAAGCGGCCAGTTTGCCCTTAGTTTTCTGGCAGCGGACCAAAAAGATGTGGCGGCGCAATTTTTTAAACCCCAACGACGGGTGGGGGACAAGTTTGAAAATTTTGATGTGCTCGATGCTCCCGAAACCGGTTGTCCTGTGCTCAAAGACTGCCTCGGTTATGTGGAATGCCGGGTGGTGGGGTCCGTGGCCCACGGTGATCACACCGTTTTTGTGGGCGAAGTCATTGGAGCCCAGGTTTTTAATGAAGGAGATCCCTTATTACTAGAAAGCACTGGCTGGAACTACGGCGGTTAGTTGGAACGGGTTTAACGGGCCAACCTAGTCCTCTGATTGTGGTGGGAAAAGTATGTAAAAGTTGCGTCAATCCCCCACCGCTTCCAACCATTGTTCTTCACTGCCATTAAGTAAATGCTCGGCTGCTTCCATGAGGTCGGGCATTAACTCTTTAATGTCTTTTTTATTTTCCAGATAGGTTTTGAGGGCCACCAGGGGATCAAGGGCGGAACCTACTCCCAATTCTGGCAACCGTGGCCGGGCCAACTGGCTAACCAGTTCTGGGCGGATGGTGTAGGAATGGCTCGGCTTTAAAGCCTCCTGTAATTTGCGGTTATCGATTTGTTCTAGCTGTTCAGAACGAATTTGGTAAATTAGTCGCACCACGGCATTGTCAATGGCTGTTTTGGCGATCGCCATTAATAATTCCCCTTGGGGATCCGTCGCTTCCGTCACATCTACTTTAATGGTTTTAAAGGGGCGAGCGGGCAGGGGACAGAATTGCCAATCTACTCTTTCCTTACTAATTTCTAGCCAAATATAACCTTTGTCTTCCTTTTCTTCGCCAAAGTCCACCCGCTCAATGCTACCGGGATAAACAATGGGGGGATTATTGTGGGGATTGAGATTTTGATGTTTATGGACATGGCCCAGGGCAACGTAATCAAATTCCGGCCGATTAATCAAAGCCAGGGGAATGGTAAAGCCCTTACCCACGGACAGGGTTTTCTCCGCCCCAAAGGTGGCCCGATCCGCCATTAAATGGGCCAGTAGAATAGTAGGTAACTGGGGATCTAAGCTCCGAATTTCCCCTTCCAAAATGGGCTGTAACTTTTTCAGCAATAGCAAATTAATCGCTTCCAAAGATAACCCCTCTGTTTCCGGCCGGGTTAGGAGAGTCGAACGGGTTAACCAAGGCAGGGTAACAATTTGTAGATCTCCATTGGCGGTGGGAATTAAATGGGTGGCCAGGCAATCGCCAACGATGAAACCGGGCACAGCCAGGGTCCGATAGATACATAAACTAGCTCCTCCACTGCCCTGGGAATGTTGGTCATGGTTGCCCACCAATAACACTGTGGGAATATCGGCATCGGCTAAACGGCGAAATTCGGCGGCAAAGGCTTCCTGCACATAGGGAGGCGGAGTGGCGTCGGGGAAAGCATCTCCCCCAAATAACACCACATCGGCGGGTTCGGCGATCGCCCGGTCAATGCACAGCCGTAAACTCTGAATGAAATCCTCTAACCTCGTATTTAACCCCGTGGCCGGATTAATGTGCCCATGGGAAAAACCACTGCCCAGGTGAATATCAGAAAGATGCAGGACTTTTAACATGGCAATGACTCTCCAACAAAAAAAGGGAAGACCTCTAGTCCTCCCTTCATCCTATGGTAATGGCCCGCTGGGGGACCTAACTATTCCACGCCGGGGGCAATCAATTCCCTCGTTTCACCGGGGATTACCACCACTTGGTTGTCTTCACCAATGTCTACCAGCGCTTGGCTACCTTCCTTGAGGCGGCCGGAAAGAATTTCTTCGGCTAACACGTCTTCCAACAGGCGCATAATGGCCCGACGGAGGGGACGGGCACCGTAGGCTGGGTTGAACCCTTCTTCCACAATGCGCTCCTTGAACTTGTCGGTGACCTGGAGAGAAATTTCTTTTTCCACCAACCGGGCAAACACATCCCGCAGCAGAATTTCCGAAATCTCTTTGACTTCCTCCTTGTTCAATTGGCGGAAGACGATAATTTCATCCAAACGATTCAGGAACTCAGGGCGGAAGTAGTTTTTCAACTCTTCATTCACCAAGGAACGAATGCGATTGTACTGAGACTCCGCTTGGTCATCGGCAAAGTCAAAGCCCAAACCACCGCCACCTTTTTCAATTACCTTGGAACCAATGTTGGAGGTCATGATCAACAGGGTATTTTTGAAATCCACTGTGCGACCCTTGGCATCGGTGAGGCGACCATCTTCCAAAATTTGCAGAAGCATATTGAAGATGTCGGGGTGGGCTTTTTCAATTTCGTCGAACAGCACCACCGTGTAGGGACGGCGACGTACTGCTTCCGTCAACTGACCGCCTTCGTTGTAGCCCACATAACCCGGAGGGGAACCAATTAATTTGGAAACGGTGTGTCGTTCCATAAATTCCGACATATCCAGACGGATCATGGCTTCCTCGGAACCGAAGAAGTAAGCCGCCAGAGCTTTGGTCAACTCAGTTTTACCTACCCCAGTGGGACCGGAGAAAATAAAGCTCGCAATGGGACGGTTGGGATTTTTCAGGCCGACCCTGGCCCGACGGATAGCGCGGGAAACAGCCTTAACCGCATCTTCCTGGCCAATTAACCGTTGATGGAGGGTATCTTCCATATGCAACAATTTTTCTGACTCGGATTCCGTTAGCTTGTTCACCGGCACCCCTGTCCAGGAGGCAACAATGTGGGCAATTTCTTCGGAGGTTACTTCCGGTTCGCCGTTATCCCCTTCTGCTTTTTTGGAAGAGGCGATCGCCCGGATTTGTTTTTTAATTTCGTCTTCCCGGTCCTTGAGTTCCCCGGCTTGCTCGAAGTCCTGGTTGCGGACAGCATCATCTTTTTCTTTAAGAATCTGTCGCAATTCCTTGTCCAACTCCTTGGCGGCGGGGGGCAATTGGGAATTAATTAACCGCACCCGGGAACCAGCTTCGTCAATTAGATCGATCGCCTTATCGGGCAGGAAGCGGTCGGAGATGTAACGGTCGGAAAGTTTGGCCGCGGCTTCCAGGGCTTCGTCCAAAATTTTCAGTTTGTGGTGCTGTTCGTAGCGTTCCCGCAGACCGTAAAGAATCTCGATGGTTTCTTCCACGGAGGGTTCCCCCACCATCACCGGTTGGAAACGCCGTTCCAGGGCTGCATCCCGTTCAATGTGCTTGCGGTACTCATCCAGGGTGGTGGCACCAATACATTGCAATTCTCCCCGGGCTAGGGCGGGCTTGAGAATATTGGCAGCGTCGATCGCCCCCTCGGCGGCTCCGGCTCCGATTAGGGTGTGGACTTCGTCAATCACCAGGATGATGTTACCGGCTTGGCGGATTTCATCCATGATTTTTTTCAGCCGTTCTTCAAATTCCCCCCGGTATTTAGTGCCGGCCACCAATAGACCGATGTCCAGGGTGACGACCCGTTTTTCTTCGAGGATGTCGGGAATATCTTTGTTGGCAATGCGCTGGGCCAAACCTTCGGCGATCGCCGTTTTACCAACCCCCGGTTCCCCAATCAGAACAGGGTTATTTTTGGTGCGGCGGCCGAGGATCTGAATCACCCTCTCAATTTCTTTTTGGCGACCTACCACCGGGTCTAACTTCCCTTCGGCGGCCATCTGGGTGAGGTTAGAGCCAAACTCATCTAAGGTGGGGGTTTTGGTGCGACCACCACTGCCACCACCGGCAGCTACTTCGGCCGTTTCTCCCAACATACGGATCACCTGGGTGCGGACTTTGGACAGATCAACCCCAAGGTTTTCTAGGACCCGAGCAGCTACCCCTTCCCCTTCTCGAATCAGACCCAACAGCAGGTGTTCGGTGCCAATGTAATTGTGACCCAGTTGCCGAGCCTCCTCAAGGGAAAGTTCCAGCACTCGCTTGGCCCGGGGAGTAAAGGGGATTTCCACGGCCACAAAGCCCGATCCCCGCCCGATAATTTTTTCTACTTCAATGCGGGCATCTTTGAGATTAACCCCCATGGATTTGAGAACCTTGGCGGCGACGCCAGTCCCTTCGCCAATCAAGCCGAGCAGAATTTGTTCCGTGCCAACGAAGTTATGTCCGAGGCGACGAGCTTCCTCCTGAGCAAGCATGATTACTTTAATGGCTTTTTCTGTAAAGCGTTCAAACATAATCTAAATCCATCACCTCAGCGTGCCCTGTGTATTGCTGATTCTAACATAGCGCTTTTATTGTGCTGTTGCCCTGGGTACAGCCGTGGGTGTAGGTTTAGCGGTGGAATGGTGAACTGCGTCTGTGGGGTTTTCCTCACCTCAACCGCCATAATCCTGTGCCCAGATTCTCCGTTTTTGACCCCGACAATTAACAGAATCAGTGGACATAGGGCAATGGGAGATCCCCGTTTCGACTAGTTAGATTTAGTGAAATTATCGAAAATATTCTTAGTGAAATTATCGAAAATATTCTGGCGATCGCCGCGATGGCCCACTAAAACTGACCAGAATCCCCCACCATCCCTAGGTAAATAATTCCGGTCAAAGTTGAAGCCAACTAGACTTTATGGCCGAGTAGCCACACAGGCGCTATTTTCCAACACAGTTTGCCGGGCCCATTGATCCGCCGCTAAAATTGTTTCTAGATCAGGGCTAGAAGTGTTTTGACCCGTGTAAAGATCACAAGCCTTTTCAATTAAGCGGGGAATATCCAAAAAGCTAATTTTTTCTTGTAAGAATAAAGCCACCGCCTGTTCATTGGCTGCATTTAGCACCGCTGGCATGGCTCCCCCGGCCCGCCCGGCTGCATAGGCCAATTGCATACAGGGGTATTTATCGTGGTCCGGCTCCCGAAAACTTAGGCTACCAGCCTTAACTAAATCCAGTGGTTCCCAGTCGGTGTAAATTCTTTCTGGCCAGGATAGGGCATAGAGCAACGGCAGACGCATATCGGGCCAGCCCAATTGGGCTAAAACAGAGGTGTCTTGCACCTCAATGAGAGAGTGAATAATGCTTTGGGGATGAATAACAATATCTATATGATCATAGTCCAAGCCAAATAGGTAATGGGCTTCAATCACTTCCAAACCCTTATTCATCAACGTAGCGGAATCAATGGTGATTTTTTGTCCCATGGTCCAATTGGGATGCTTGAGGGCATCCTGCACAGTTACCAGGGGTAAACGCTCCACCGGCATGTCCCGAAATGCCCCCCCGGAAGCGGTGAGAATAATCCGCCGCAATCCTCCTTCGGGAACCCCTTGTAAACATTGAAAAATGGCTGAATGTTCCGAGTCCGCCGGTAATAACTTCACCCCCATTTTTTCCACCAGGGGTAACACCACCGGAGCCCCGGCAATCAACGTTTCCTTATTGGCCAAAGCAATATCTTTACCTGCGGCGATCGCCGCCATGGTGGGTAACAATCCCGCACAACCGACAATGCCCGTAACCACACTTTCTGCATCACCGTAACGGGCCACTTCCACCACCCCTTCTTCCCCCACCACGTACATGGGTTGGTAATCAGTTAGTTCGGCCACTGCCGCTTTTAGGTCCTCTAACTTTTCTGCCTGACGAATCGCAACAATCTCTGGGCGAAACTCCGCCACCTGTTGGGCTAGTAATGCAACATTTCCCCCAGCCGCTAAACCGACCACCTGAAAAGCATCAGGATGATGGGTAACAATGTCCAGAGTTTGGGTACCAATGGAACCGGTGGAGCCGAGGATAGAAATGCGTTTCACCATTACCGCCGTTGCTTAAGCTAAAACTAATCTTCCCAATCTTACGGGGTTGCCGCCCATCTGAGAAGAAAAAACTCCCCCAGGATTGAACCAAGGAGGAGCAAAGTTATTTATTCTCTTGTTTTTACTAAGGCAAAACTTAGAAACGAAAAATTAACTTCAATCTACACAGCAACGGAGGTGCGGGAGGTGGCGGTTAATTCACCTTTGGCATATTTAGCGGCGTAGTCATCCAAGGTCAATTGCTTGATTTTGGATGCATTGCCAGCGGTCCAGAACTGTTGATAGCGATCGGCACAAACCTGCTTCATATATTTGATAGAAGGCTTGAGGAAGTGACGGGGATCAAAGTTCTTGGGATCCTTAGCAGCGGCTTCCCGGAAAGCGGCGGTGATGGCTAAGCGATTATCGGTGTCGATGTTTACTTTACGTACACCACTCTTGATGCCTTTTTGAATTTCTTCCACGGGCACACCATAGGTTTCGGGGATAGCACCACCGAATTCGTTGATCATGTCGATCCATTCCTGAGGAACGGAGGAAGAACCGTGCATTACCAAATGGGTGTTGGGTAACAGGCGGTGAATTTCTTCAATGCGGCTGATGGCCAAAACTTCGCCGGTGGGTTTGCGGGTGAATTTGTAAGCACCATGGCTGGTACCGATCGCCACAGCGAGGGCATCCACCTGGGTTTTGTTGACGAATTCCACTGCTTCTTCGGGATCGGTCAACAGTTGGGAGTGGTCTAACTTCCCTTCAAAACCGTGGCCGTCTTCAGCTTCCCCTTGACCAGTTTCCAAGGAACCTAAGCAACCCAATTCCCCTTCTACACTGGCCCCAACGGAGTGGGCTACTTTAACTACTTCAGCGGTTACATTAACGTTGTACTCAAAGCTAGCGGGGGTCTTGGCGTCAGCTTCCAAGGAACCGTCCATCATCACACTGGTGAAACCGTTGCGGATGGCGGAATAGCAAGTGGCGGGGCTATTGCCGTGGTCTTGGTGCATGGCAATGGGAATGTGAGGATAGGTTTCGACCGCACCTAAGACCAAATGGCGCAGAAAATTTTCCCCAGCGTAGCTCCGGGCACCACGGGAAGCTTGCAAAATTACAGGGCTGTCGGTTTCATCAGCGGCCTGCATGATCGAAATGATCTGCTCCATGTTGTTGACGTTGAAAGCGGGAATGCCATAACCATTTTCCGCCGCATGGTCTAACAGCAGTCTCATTGGTACAAGAGCCATAAATCCTCCTAAGTTCTATTGCCTAATGGGTATTTGGGTCGCAAGACAATTCTTTATATGGGTCTCATCTTAGGCTAGTTTCTGCGCCTTGACAATTTTTAACGATCTTTTTTGTCCTGCCCCAAGGAATTTGTGCTAGGGCATTAAATTCGACCCGTATTTTTACCCCCACCCTAGTCTATGGCTGAGTTAACCAAGTCCAGGATGGGGGAAGGTTTTGGGTAATCAAGTTGGGGTTTTATATCTCTTCCCCCCGGCAATAGGCGATCGGGGATCAAACAGTTCAGAGAGTAGCAAATACTTCCTTAGCGACGGCAATGGTCTGAACGATCTGTTCTTCCGTGTGGGCTAGGGAAGGGAAACCTGCTTCGTACTGGGAAGGAGCTAGATAAATACCCCTTTCCAACATCCCCCGATGGAAACGGGCAAATTTATTGGTGTCGGCCAACTTAGCATCTTCATAGTTTCTGACAGGGCCAGGAGCAAAGAAAATTCCAAACATGGCACTGATGGAACCGCCACAAACTTCATGGCCCGCATCCTGAGCTGCAGCTAGTAAACCATCCACTAGCCGTTTGGTGATCTTATCCAAATATTCGTAGGATCCTGGCTTTTGCAGAATTTCCAGGGTTTTAATGCCAGCCGTCATGGCCAACGGGTTGCCGGACAGGGTACCCGCTTGATACATGGGGCCGGCTGGAGCCACCATGGCCATAATTTCTTCCCGACCACCATAGGCTCCTACTGGTAAACCACCACCGATCACCTTACCGAGGGTAGTCAAATCGGGAGTAATGCCAAACCGGGCTTGGGCACCACCGTAGGAAACCCGAAAACCTGTCATCACCTCATCAAAAACCAACAGAGCACCATACTCCTTGGTCAGTTCCCGTAAACCTTCCAAAAAGCCCGCATCGGGGAGGATAAAACCGGCATTACCCACCACTGGCTCGAGAATTACCCCGGCAATGCTGTCAGGATTTTCCACGAACAGAGCTTTAACGGCCTCTAGATCGTTATAAGGAGCAGTCAATGTTGCTTTAGTTGTGTTACTGGGCACCCCAGGGGAATCCGGTAAACCGAGGGTCGCCACTCCAGAACCAGCTTTGACCAGGAACATATCGGCGTGGCCGTGGTAACAACCCTCAAATTTAATGATTTTTTCCCGTCCAGTGAAGGCCCGCATCAAGCGCAAAACGGACATACAGGCTTCGGTACCGGAGTTGACAAACCGTACCATTTCAATGCTAGGCACAGCATCAATGACCATTTCCGCCAGTACGTTTTCCTGGGCACAGGGAGCACCAAAACTGGTGCCTTTATCCAAAGCTTGTTTGAGGGCGCTGATTACATCGGGGTGAGCGTGGCCACAAATGGCCGGCCCCCAGGTGCCCACATAGTCAATGTATTGATTACCATCTACGTCCCAAATCTGAGCCCCTTCTACTCGGTCAAAAACAATGGGCTGGCCGCCGACGGACTTGAAAGCTCTTACCGGGGAACTGACACCACCGGGCATTAAATGTTGAGCGGCGGCAAAAATCTCTTCTGATTTAGTGGTAATAAAAGGGGTTGCGTTAACCAATTCGCGTCTCCTTTGGGTGTAAAGACTGGCTATGAGAATTTATTGAACCTGTGCCCGCATCAAAAAAACAGACGGGGACAACTCCACTCTACAGAATTTTGGTGCCCCATTGAACAAACTTCTGACACACTAGCTGGGAACCTGGAGTCCTTGGTGAGAGTTTGGGCAATTTATAGCTGTTAACCTTTATTTGTTTGAGCCAAGACTCTGAGAGCCCATTTTAAAAGCCCCCCTGACCCCCCAAATTTGGGGAGAAACTGAGTGAAAGTCCTCCAGTATTACGATCGCTTTAGTGGTTCAATTTAGGGGGCGGAGTAAAACTTTCCAAACAGGTTCTGAGGCGCGGGGGAATTTTCAGATTTTCTGTACCGGGAAACAGGGAAAAATCGCTAGCGTAGAAGCAGGTAATAAATTTGGCCGTCGTCACTCATTAAACCGGCCCGATCGCCAGGGGCTTGGCCAGTGCCCATGAAAATATCCACCCGACCGGGGCCTTTGATGGCACTGCCGGTATCCTGATCCACCACAAAACGACTAACGTTGACTTTTTGACCCCGACAATCGGGAATGGGAGCCGCTAAAACGGCGATCGCCCCTGGAGGCATAAGGGATTTATCGGTGGCAATGGAACGCTCGGCAGTAACTGGCACCCCAATACTGCCCTTGGCGGGGGTGCTGGCGGAGGTTTCCTTAAAGAAAATTAGACGATTATTGCGGGGGATAAAACGACTTAGTTCGCTGGGATTTTGCTCAAAATAGTCGATTAACTTGGGCAAAGTAACCTCCCCAGGCTGAAAAATTCCCTCTTGGATGGTTTCCTTCCCTAAACTTACGTAGGGATAATCCGTCGCTCCAGCAAAGGCCACGGAACTTTGGCCTCCCCCCACCCAGTTGATTTTGGCAGAACCCTGCACCTGGATTAGATAGGCATCTAGACGATTACGGAACCAAGCAATTTCCCGTCCCTGTAACTGACTTGATTTGCCTAAACCATCCATACCTTCCAAGTCAGCCCTAGTGGGGTGGGGCTTAGACCAACGAGAAAAATTATTGGGCAAACCATAAATGGGATAACGATATTCGGCAGTGCGTTGACGACTGGCGGTATAAACTGGTTCAAAATAACCAGTGAAATGGACTGTACCCTGGCCATCATTACCGATCGCCCGATAAAACTGAAATTCCCTGGCAACAGCGGTCTGGAGAGATTCGGGACTGGGAGACTGTTGCAACAAAGTTTTAAATCGCTGGAGGGAACGGGTTACCCGCTCTCTGGTCACCCCCGGTACAGGGTAATTCTGATAAGCTCGGGCGGCGCTAGCAGTTTTTAAATAGGTCAAGCTATGGTCGATCGCCCGGAGCAAAGATTGTTTATCTCCCGCTGAGCAATGGTTCCCCCACAACTGTTCATCAAAACCCACCGTTGGCGTTAGATTTGCCCCCGTTAATGGCATTAATGGTCGCGACTGGGCCCTAAGACCACTGTCATGGAAGCCAAAAACCAACAGTAAAGCCAATAACGGGAAAAATTGCTTAATCATTTATTGCTTTGTTGAAATTACCTACCGCTGACGAAAGTTAAGTTTACCTGCTCCGCCGGAAATAGGGGATGGGAGACTACCAGTCCGCTGGCTAGCCCATGGTCATCTTTAGGCAAATAGCATCGTTAGAGACTTTTATTTATTAATTTTAAGAAGAAAAAATTGAGCGGTCTCAATGGGTATGTCTGAGTATTTTTACTGAGACAAACTGCCCATAAATCAAGAATGATAAGTTTATGTAATAGCATTTAAAACTATTTTAAAAATTCCCCCAAGTCTTGCTCCCTGCCTAGATTTTGTAAAAAACTAACCATTTAGAAACGTTTTTATACCCAGAGCTTCAATGGGGCTAGTTGAAAATCTCTGTTAATCTAGAGGAAGTTTCAAGGGAAAACTCAATGGTTATACTAGATAAAACTGCAACAAAAATTATTAAACTAAACTCCGGAGCAATTCCTGCCATTCGATCCGTCTTGGAGCAGGAAGCAATGGTTTTATTAGGTTTAGCCACTACCTATGTGCTAGTGGTCAATGGCGCTAGTCCCAGGGCCGTATCCCAGTTGCGAGCCTTTAAGCAATTTGACAAAGACCAACCCCTGGGCATTCTCACCCGTGGCGATCGGGCCATGGATGTGGCAAAAATTCCCCCCGCCGCTAAAAAATTGATGGGTCTTTTTCCTTTGCCCATAACCCTCATTGTGGAAGCCCTGCCCAAATTAGACCCAGGTATTACCCAGGGCTTTCGGAATATTTTTATTGCCTGTCCCGATGCTTTTGTTTTCGATTTAGTGGGAGCAATGCCTTTTCCCTTGGTTTGTGCCACGGCCAAGATAGGGGGAGAACCGGTGACTAGTTTTGAGGCGGCTAGTCGTTATTTTGAAGGGCAGGTGCCTTTAATTGGCGATGGTGGTCGATGCCGTTACGCCCGCCGGGGAACATTGATTGACTGTACTTTGCCGTTGCCCACCATTATGAATTTTGGTCCCATTTCCTTTGACGACCTGCGCCCCCTGATACCCGAAATCATTTTGCCTTCCCATCTGATGAAATAATTTTCCTTTACGCTGTTGTTTTGTCTGAAGTTCGGTGAATGGGTCAGAAATTGTTGGGGAGCATTTCACAAACCTAGTTTGGATAAAATTGTTGAGCTTACAAGGAATTGAATAGACAATCTGGTTTGGCTATTTTGCTTCAATTTCCCTAGTTTCTACTTTTTCAACTCTATGGCTCTTTCCCCCGCAGACGTTACCGTGGTCATTTTGGCTGGGGGCTTTGGCACCCGCATTAAGCAACAGTTACCAGATTTGCCTAAACCCTTAGCTCCCGTGGCCGGCCAACCTTTTTTAGATTGGCAATTGCGCTATCTACAACAGCAGGGTTTTCGGCGATCGCTCCTTTCTACGGGTTATCTGGCAGAAAAAGTGGCGGCCTATGCTCAAGATGCCGATATTGTTGACATGGCAATCGCCTGTGTGGCGGAAACGGAACCGTTGGGAACAGCGGGGGGATTTGTCAATGCGGTTAATCACCATGGTTTTAGAGAACTAACACCGGCTTGGCTCGTGCTTAACGGCGACTCGTTAATTGTGACGGATTATCGAGTTCTGTTGGCGGAGTTAGAGGATGACAGCGTTGATGGGGTAATTTTGGGCGTTCATGTGCCCGATGCATCCCGTTTCGGCTCCCTAAAGATTAATGACAGGGGAGAGTTGGAACAGTTTGCCGAAAAACAAGCCGGAGCCGGCGTGATTAATAGTGGGGTTTATCTCCTTGGCGATCGCCTGTTGGCCCGGTTTCCCGCCCACAGACCCTTAAGTTTTGAGTATGATGTGTTCCCCACATTGTTGGCCCAGGGAGCCAAAATCAAAGTCCATGCTGTGGAAGCTCCCTTTTTAGATATTGGCACCCCGGAAACATTAGCCCAGGCGGGGGAATTTATCCAATCCCTCGGTACGTTGAACCGAATTCAAGACCTAGACAAATAGCTTAAAATGAGAAGCTAACTGAGAAATTAACTAAGTTTTGTAAATTTTGGTTTGCGGGGGCGAGCGTCACGATGGGTAAACGGACAAGGCGGTTTTGGGCTTTAGCTTTTTCTTTGCTGATGGGGACCCTGATTTATCTGGGCAATACACCGTCGGCCTTCGCTTTCACCGAGGAACAAAAGCTACTGTTGCAATCCTGGCGTTTGGTCAACCAATCCTATCTCGATGAAACCTTTAACCATCAAAATTGGTGGCTGTTGCGGGAGAAGTACGTTAAACGTCCCCTCCGGAACCGGGAAGAAACCTACACGGCGATCGAAGAAATGCTCGCTACCCTGGATGAACCCTTTACCCGCTTACTGCGTCCGGAACAGTACGGCAATCTCCAGGTGACCACCACTGGTGAGCTATCGGGGGTAGGTCTGCAAATCAACATCAACCCTGAAACCAACCAGTTAGAAATTATGGCCCCCCTGGCCGGTTCCCCTGCGGAGGAGGCCGGGCTGCAACCCCATGACCAAATTTTGGCGATCGACGGTGTAGATACCCAAACCCTGAGCTTAGACGAAGCAGCGGCCAGAATGCGGGGCCCAAAAAACACCAAAGTTTCCCTGGAAATTCTGTCAGCGGGCACCGAAGTACCCCAAGAATTTACCCTGACTCGGCAGTTAATTTCCCTCAGTCCGGTGGCGGCCCAATTGGACGATTCCCGCCTAGGTCAATCGGTGGGTTACATTCGCCTCAGTCAATTTAGTGCCAATGCCTATAAAGAAGTAGCCCACGCTCTGCATCAACTTGAGGAACAGGGGGCCGACGGTTATATCTTGGATTTGCGTAACAACCCCGGTGGCTTACTCCAGGCTGGTATTGACATTGCTCGGTTGTGGTTACCGGAAAGCACCATTGTCTACACCGTTAATCGCCAAGGCACCCAGGAAAGTTTCACTGCTAATGGAGAAGCGGCGACCGATCGCCCTTTGGTGGTGTTGGTCAACCAGGGTACTGCCAGTGCCAGCGAAATTTTAGCCGGCGCTTTGCAGGATAATCACCGGGCCACTCTAGTAGGGGAAAAAACCTTTGGTAAGGGTTTGATTCAATCCTTGTTTGAACTATCCGATGGAGCCGGCATTGCCGTCACGGTGGCCAAATACGAAACCCCCCAACATCACGACATCCATAAACTGGGCATTATGCCCGATGAAGTGGTGGAGCAACCCCTGATTAGCTTTGCCGAAATTACTTCCCCCGCCGATTTACAATACCAAGCCGCCCTGGATTTGCTCACCGGAGGAGTGGCGATCGCCCATAAATCTTCTTCAATCCCCGCCATGGCAACGGCTCACAAGTCCAACTAATCACCATTTGGACAAAACATCAGGAATTCTAATCAGAAAGTCCAAAAATTGTAATTTAAAAAACAGTCAATGGAGAGCATTGCCATAAGTAAAGGCATCCCCTGCGTGATAAGATTACCTTCAGAAAACAGATAGTTGCTGGGTTATCGCAGATTTTTCTCGCAACCAAATAACTGTAAATAATAACTGTCTCTGGGGCGACGGTAGGCTTTATATTGCCAAATTTCGCCCGTGGGAGAAAGCTAGGCTATTCAATGTTTATGGAGGACTGACCTAGATGGTACAAGCCAAAGCAGGGTTTAAGGCGGGCGTACAAGATTATCGCCTGACCTACTATACCCCCGACTACACCCCCAAGGATACCGACCTGCTCGCCTGCTTCCGTATGACCCCCCAACCGGGTGTACCTGCTGAAGAAGCCGCTGCTGCGGTGGCCGCTGAGTCTTCCACCGGTACCTGGACCACCGTTTGGACTGACAACCTAACTGACTTGGACCGCTACAAAGGTCGTTGCTATGACCTGGAAGCTGTTCCCAACGAAGATAACCAATATTTTGCTTTTATTGCCTATCCTCTAGATTTATTTGAAGAAGGTTCCGTCACCAACGTTTTAACCTCTTTGGTCGGTAACGTATTTGGTTTTAAAGCCCTGCGGGCCCTCCGTTTAGAAGATATTCGTTTTCCCGTTGCTTTAATTAAAACCTTCCAAGGCCCTCCCCACGGTATTACCGTTGAGCGGGACAAATTAAACAAATACGGTCGTCCTCTGCTTGGTTGTACCATCAAACCCAAACTTGGTCTGTCCGCCAAGAACTACGGTCGGGCTGTTTACGAATGTCTCCGGGGTGGTTTGGACTTCACCAAAGACGACGAAAACATCAACTCCCAGCCCTTCATGCGTTGGCGCGATCGTTTCCTCTTCGTTCAAGAGGCGATCGAAAAAGCCCAGGCTGAGACCAACGAAATGAAAGGTCACTACCTGAACGTTACCGCTGGTACCTGCGAAGAAATGATGAAACGGGCCGAGTTTGCCAAGGAAATTGGCACCCCCATCATCATGCATGACTTCTTCACCGGTGGTTTCACTGCCAACACCACCCTCGCTCGTTGGTGTCGGGACAACGGCATTTTGCTCCATATTCACCGGGCAATGCACGCCGTAGTTGACCGTCAGAAAAACCACGGGATCCACTTCCGGGTTTTGGCCAAGTGTCTGCGTCTGTCCGGCGGTGACCACCTCCACTCCGGTACCGTGGTTGGTAAATTGGAAGGGGAACGGGGCATCACCATGGGCTTCGTTGACCTCATGCGCGAAGATTACGTTGAGGAAGACCGCTCCCGGGGTATTTTCTTCACCCAAGACTATGCCTCCATGCCTGGCACCATGCCCGTAGCTTCCGGTGGTATCCACGTATGGCACATGCCCGCGTTGGTGGAAATCTTCGGTGATGATTCCTGCTTACAGTTTGGTGGTGGTACTTTGGGTCACCCCTGGGGTAATGCTCCCGGTGCAACCGCTAACCGTGTGGCTTTGGAAGCTTGTGTTCAAGCTCGGAACGAAGGTCGTAACCTGGCTCGGGAAGGTAATGACGTTATCCGGGAAGCCTGTCGTTGGTCCCCTGAGTTGGCCGCCGCCTGCGAACTCTGGAAAGAGATCAAGTTTGAGTTCGAGGCCATGGATACCCTCTAAACCGGTGCTTGGGTTGTCGGAGTTGTACTCGTCCGTTAAGGATGAACAGTTCTTCAGGGTTGAGTCTGCTAACTAATTAGCCATTAACAGCGGCTTAACTAACAGTTAGTCATTGGCAATTGTCAGAAAATTGTTAATCAGCCAAAACCCACTGCTGACTGATGTTCAACTTCGACAGCAATTTACCAATTACCGGGTAGAGTGTTCATGCAAACTAAGCACATAGCTCAGGCAACGGTGAAAGTACTGCAAAGTTACCTCACCTACCAAGCCGTTCTCAGGATCCAGAGTGAACTCGGTGAAACCAACCCTCCCAAGGCCATTTGGTTAAACCAGTATTTAGCCAGTCACAGTATTCAAAATGGAGAAACGTTTTTGACGGAACTCCTGGATGAAAATAAAGAACTGGTACTCAGGATCCTGGCGGTAAGGGAAGACATCGCCGAATCAGTGTTAGATTTTTTGCCCGGTATGACCCGGAATAGCTTAGCGGAATCTAACATCGCCCACCGCCGCCATTTGCTTGAACGTCTGACCCGTACCGTAGCCGAAGTCGATAATTTCCCTTCGGAAACCTCCAACGGAGAATCAAACAACAACGATTCTCCCCCATCCTAACGTAGTCATCAGCAAGGAAAACTTTTAAATCGATGAAAACTTTACCCAAAGAGCGCCGCTACGAAACCCTTTCTTACCTGCCCCCTTTAACCGATCAACAGATTGCTAAACAGGTTGAGTTTCTGTTAGACCAGGGCTTTATTCCCGGCGTGGAATTTGAAGAAGACCCCCAACCCGAAACCCACTTCTGGACCATGTGGAAACTGCCCTTCTTTGGTGGTGCCACTGCCAACGAAGTTCTAGCCGAAGTACGGGAATGTCGTTCTGAGAATCCCAACTGCTACATTCGGGTGATTGGTTTCGACAATATCAAACAGTGCCAGACTGTAAGCTTTATTGTCCACAAACCCAACCAAAATCAAGGCCGTTACTAAGTTACAGTTTTGGCAATTACTAAAAAACTGACTTCAATTCAATGTTAGCCCGCTCCGGCGGGTTTTTTGTTGCTTTTTCACAGTGACTATAGGTAATCAGCAACACAATACGGCCCTGTTCTTTGGACAGTTTTTGTATAATATTGACCGCATCCTGACCGGATTTTTTATCTAAGTGGGGAATTGTCAATTGTCAATTAAAGCTAAGTTCTACTAATGTTTTAGAAGGCATTGTCGATTGAAAATAAGGGTTTAATGGAGAAAATTTTGAGCCTTTGTAAAGATAAAAATTTATTTCAACAGTTTTTTTACTAGCCGAACCAGAGAATGACCCAGTGGCGCTGACTTTGCTCCCGAGTTTTTGTTAGAAATTACCCTCAAGAAGTAATCTAATAATAAACCTAACCGAATAATTTCCCAGGGGAGTATTCCGGAAAACCATGGTTAAACTTACTTGCCATCCCCCATGGTAAAATTACAACGATTTTGATCAAAGTCCTAATTTTTTTGTAAAGCTTTTAGTAATCCTTCTGATTTTCCCATGAAGCTCATCGATTCCCGTGGCAGAATTTTCGGCATAGTCAGCCTGTTGGATCTGGGGGCCGCCTTGATCATCCTCATGGTAGCTGTGGGAATTTTCGTTCTGCCGGGCAGTTCTGGCAAAAGCATTCTTGCCCAAGCCAACGCCGCTTCCATTGAATTGACGACCATTGTCCGGGGATTAAACGTATTAGATCCCCAGGTGGTGCTGGATGAGTTTAAAGCCGAAAAAACCAACATCATTATTCGCAATCAACCGGCTGGCCAGGTGGAGGTAGTGAATGTACAGGAACTCCCTCGCAATTTAGCAGTGCCCCAGCCTGATGGTTCCGTCAAATCTCTGCCGGATCCTCGGCCAGAGTCTAATTACAGCCGGGATATGCTCCTGACCCTCAAAGGTAGGGGGGATTTCACCTCCACCGGCATGGTTTTAGGGGGACAAAAGGTGAAAATTGGCACGGTTTTAGAATTAGAAGGCAAAAACTATAACTTCAATGCCAGTGTGGTGGGCATCAATCAACCAAAGTGACCAAAGTATTAGATTAGTCCGGCCCCCGAGGCTTGCTGTTGGCTGCCCAAAGTTTTGCTGTACCCTGGGTAAGGCTGACAGATTTGGAAAAGGTAATGGAATGGAACGAGAGTCTTCTCCGGCTCACTGTTGCTTTTGTACTGGGATCGACCCTGGGCATTGAACGGCAGTGGCGCCAACGGATGGCGGGCTTGCGTACTAATGCCTTGGTGGCCATTGGAGCTGCATTGTTTGTGATTGTTTCTGTCCTCACCAATCATGACAGCAGTCCCACCCGAATTCCTGCCCAAATTGTCTCCGGCATTGGTTTTCTGGCGGGGGGAGTAATTCTCAAGGAAGGCTTAACTGTTAAGGGGCTAAATACGGCGGCGACCCTCTGGTGTTCAGCGGCGGTGGGCACCCTCTGTGGTCAAGGGCTGTTTTCTGAGGCTGTGCTTGGCTCGATGATGGTTTTGGTCGCCAACATCGCCCTGCGGCCTCTGAGCACGTTTATTAACCACCAACCCATGCATAGCACTGAATTGGAGTGCCATTATCTTTGTCACTTGGTATGTCGGGGGGATGAGGAGGCGAATGTGCGACGCATTTTGCTTGATTCCTTAGCGGAAATAAAGAATATTAAATTACGGTCTTTGCGGAGCCATGATTTAGATGAGTTTAACCATTTTGTTGAAGTGGAAGCGGCAATAATTTGCACAGCCCGCAAGGATAAATTTCTAGAAGCGGTAATTAGTAAACTGAGTTTAAATCCCTCAGTTAAATCTGTCAGCTGGCAAGTACTAGAACAAGAATCGGGTTAAATATAAATTATTTTTGCTTGATAAATTTTCTCCTAAGCCATAAATTTATCCTCAACAAATCCTAATAACAAAATTTATTTATGCGTATATTTATTAGCACGGGGGAAGTTTCCGGAGATTTGCAAGGATCTCTGCTGGTCGGAGCATTAAGACAGCAAGCTGAAGAGCAAAACTTAGAATTGGAACTGGTGGGTTTGGGGGGAGAAAAAATGGCCGCTGCCGGTCTGACGTTGCTGGCCAATACGGCGGCGATCGGCTCTGTGGGCTTGACAGAGTCCCTACGGTTTATTATTCCCACTTGGCAGATTCAACAGCGGGTTAAACGTTACTTACAAACTAATCCCATTGATTTGTTGGTCCTGATTGATTACATGGGGCCAAATTTGACCATTGCTAATTATTTGCGGAAAACCTATCCCGATTTGCCAATTTTGTACTATATTGCGCCCCAGGCCTGGGTGTGGTCTCCCACTAAAAGGGAAACGACCCAGATTATGGCCGTCACCGATCGCCTGTTGGCCATTTTTCCAGGGGAAGCAGAATTTTTTCGTAAGCAAGGTTTGGATGTGACCTGGGTGGGCCATCCCCTGTTAGACCGCATTACCAAAGAAGCTCCCAGCCGAGGGGAAGCTCGTGAAAAGTTAGGCATTGACCAAAACGAAACGGTGATTACCCTGCTGCCTGCCTCCCGCATTCAGGAATTGCATTATCTTTTGCCGCCCATTTGTGGTGCCGCCAAACAATTGCAGAGCCAATTACCCAATGTAAAACTGCTTTTGCCCGTTTCCCTCAAGGATTATCAACCTCAAATCGAAGCAACCCTGAAGGAATTTAATCTCACGGTGCAATTATTGGACGGCAAGGAAACCTTAACGGCGATCGCCGCGGCTGATTTGGCCATCACCAAGTCGGGAACGGTGAATCTGGAAATTGCTTTACTAAATGTGCCCCAGGTTATCCTTTATCGGGTTAGTCCTTTGACCATGGCGATCGCCAGACGGATTTTTAAATTTAATCTACCCTTCGTTTCCCCCACCAACATTGTGCTCAACCGGGGCATTATGCCGGAACTACTCCAGGAACAGGCCACCGCCAGCAACATTGCCCAAGCTGGATTGGAATTGCTTCTAAACGGCGATCGCCAAGCAAAAATTGCCCAGGATTACCAAGAATTAAGAGAAGCATTAGGGGAACCGGGGGTATGTGAGCGAGCCGCCCAGGCTGTCTTGGAGTTTGCCAATGGACAACAAAAAAGCAGGGCTTAAACCCTGCCGTGGACAATTATGAAACTATCAAACTCACTAGCCCATGGCCAGCATTATTACCCTTAGTAGAGGTCTTCTTCTTTGTGGGTTTCAATGGTGCAATCGGAGGTGGGATAAGCTACACAGGTCAAAACATAACCAGCTTCAATTTGGTCATCATCCAAGAAAGACTGATCGGATTGGTCAACACTACCAGCGGTGATCTTACCGGCACAGGTGGAGCAAGCCCCAGCACGGCAGGAATAGGGCAGGTCTAGGCCAGCTTCTTCCGCAGCATCGAGGATATAGGTATCGTCAGAGCATTCGATGGAACTTTCACCATCGGGGGTGATCAATTTAACGGTATAGGATGCCATAGATGTTTCCTCTTCTCAAAAAAACAGTAGAGAGATTGCCTCATGAAGCCTCCATCGGGACAACTATATCCAGATCGAGCTACTTCAAAAAACTTAACTGTTCTGATACTACGGGAAAATCTTAAATTGACAAGGAAGCATTAGCAATGAAATGGCTATGCCTTAATTAGATAATCTTTTCTTATGTTTTTGCCTAGAGTATTTTTGCCCCTCGGCCTGGCAATTATAAAATTAAGCAAAGGCTATAACCCTAGGAATTAAGGGAGTTTTAAGGACCGGGAGGGCAAAGATGGAAAGAATTAATCTTCCTCGGGTTTGACGATAAGATTGTCTAATCATTGCTGAAAATACCCCTCCGAACCCGGGCTGCAGCGGTGCCCCAACAAAATGGCAAAATAGACGGCAATGGCCAGTGGTTCCATGAAAAAATTTCCCCTTGCCCTCTGAGCAAAGCTTAAATGTATGTATGACGACGACCAGCGCCGCGATCGCCGCTTACCCCTGGCCCCATTGGAACGGCGAGGTTATGGCTACCTGTTGGATTTTGTCGTGATTTGGTTATTCAGCAGTTTAGCTACGGGTTGGGTCCAGCTACTAATTTTTTGGGTTGGTTGGTTTGCCCTGAGGGTAATTTTGGTGTCCGCTAACCAGGGGCAAAGTTTGGGGGGCTGGGCCTTCGACACTAGGGTGATACACCTGAAAATGAAACGTTTACCGGGCATTTTGGAACTGAGTCAACGGGAAGGTATTTTGGGGGCTGCCTCCTACCTGGCCATGGTGGGTTTAAACATCAACTTTGCCAATGGGGTGAGTTTTTTGCTGTTGGTGGCTCCCCTGTTTGGAGATTTAATCTGGGCGATCGCCGAGGATGGTCTGGGACAAGCGTTCCATGACCGGGTTGCCGGGACAGTAGTGTTGAGCAGTCGGCGTGGTTTTTCCCTCGATCTGAGGCTAAAAAAGTTTTGGTTTGACCTGAAAAAACAATGGGACAATCGACAAAGAAGACGGTAAGTACGATAAGTAATTCATCGGGAGTAGACTTCAGAAATCATCACCATGAAATGCTGAAATGTCCTGAACGGCCACAGATGGGAACTTTTGGCACTTCCAGCACCATCTATAGACCCAGCTTGGCGGTCCGTATCTGGCCGATTTGTAAACTGAATGTTACAAATTGACTTATCCGTTATAGGATGTTAAGCATAATTGCCTAGGCAATGGGTTTCAACAGTTATTGCTGCACAAGCCCATCGAATGCTAAAAACACATTGGTTAATGAACATAATTTGTTGATCTTGTCTGGGTTGTCCTGGGATAGACATTGGTGGAATGTAAGCAACAATGGGCTGACAATTCTCCCGATGACTAAACTAAAGGACTGGTGTTAACTTTTGTCCCCTTTTGTTGGAGGTTGTGAAAACCCGTGCTTCAAGTTGCTACTCCTACCGCTACCGAAGAAACCCAGACGGTCATTGAAATTGAAGGCCGGGCATCCCTACGGGGGGAAGTCCGCATCAGTGGGGCTAAAAATTCCGCTTTGGCCATCATGGCCGGCACCATCCTTTGTTCCGACGATTGTCGCCTGAGTAATCTACCTGCCCTGGCGGATATTGACAAAATGTGCCAAATTTTGGCGGCCATTGGGGTCAATCTAGAACGGGATGGCGATCGCCTCGTGGTGGATTCCAGTAATGTGGGCCATGGCCCTGCCCCCTATGAGTTAGTGTCCCAACTGCGGGCTAGCTTTTTCGTCATTGGCCCTTTACTGTCCCGTTTAGGCATGACCAAAGTACCCCTGCCTGGGGGATGCGCCATTGGGACTCGGCCCGTTGATCTGCATGTGCGGGGTTTACAGGCCATGGGAGCAGACGTTCACATTGAGCATGGGGTAGTCAATGCCAGCATTAAGGGCCACAGCCGTCGTTTGACCGGCGCGAAAATTTATCTGGATTATCCCAGCGTAGGGGCCACAGAAACTATCCTCATGGCCGCCACCCTAGCGGAAGGGGAAACAGTCATTGACAATGCCGCCAGGGAACCGGAAATTGTTGATTTAGCCAACTTCTGCCGTTCCATGGGAGCCCAAATCCGGGGGGATGGTTCTAGCCGCATTATTATCAACGGGGTGGAAAAACTCCACAGCACTGACTTTCCCATTATTCCTGATCGCATTGAGGCCGCTACGTTCCTCTGTGCCGGGGCCATCACCCATTCTGAAATTAGTCTTTTCCCTGTGGTGCCAGATCACCTCGCCTCCGCCATTGCCAAGTTGCGGGAAATTGGCCCCGAAGTGGCGATCGATGCCCCGGATCGGGTGCGTTTGATTCCCCGGGATCTGCGGGGGACAGATATCGAAACGTTGCCTTACCCCGGTTTTCCCACCGATATGCAGGCCCAATTCATGGCCCTGTTGGCAGTGAGTGAGGGGAACAGCGTGGTCACGGAAACTGTATTTGAAAACCGTCTCCAGCACGTAGCAGAGTTACAGCGCATGGGAGCCAACATCAAACTCAAAGGCAATGCCGCCTTTATCCAAGGGGTGCCTTTCCTCTCCGGCGCGCCGGTCATGTCCACGGATTTACGAGCTTCGGCGGCTCTGGTGATTGCGGGGTTAGCGGCGGAAGGTAAAACCATTGTCCAAGGTCTGCGCCATTTAGACCGGGGTTATGAGGACATTGAAGGCAAACTGCGCAAACTGGGGGCTAAGTTAACCAGGATTGAACAGCCCGTCACTCTTTAAAAGTTCTGTTGATTTGATTGGGGGACTAATGGGCGATCGCCTGTTAGTCTTTTTTCTTGACTGTTGATAATGCCTTTGCCACCAGAGTATTTGCAAATTTTGCCATGGTAAATTCCCACCGCCTTGAAACCGACAGTATGGGGTCCCTGGAAGTCCAAGCCGATCGCCTGTGGGGAGCGCAAACCCAACGTTCCCTGATGTTTTTTGACATTGGTAGCGATGTGATGCAGCCGGATTTAATTCGGGCCTTTGCCATACTCAAAAAGGCAGCCGCCATTACCAATCGAGATTTGGGTAAATTACCAGCGGACAAGGCAGAGTTAATCATTACGGCAGCGGACGAAATTATTGCCGGACAGTGGTTAGACCATTTCCCTCTAAGGATTTGGCAAACGGGCAGTGGTACCCAAACTAATATGAATGTGAACGAAGTGATTGCCAATCGGGCGATCGCCATTTGTGGGGGAGAGTTGGGCAGTAAAAACCCCATCCATCCCAATGACCACGTCAACATGTCCCAGTCGTCTAACGATACTTTTCCCACAGCGATGCACATTGCGGCGGTGACAGGTTTACAAACCAAGTTGATTCCCAGTTTGCAAGCTCTGAGAGATAGCCTGAATGAAAAAGCGGAATGTTTTGCAGGCATCACTAAAATTGGCCGCACCCATTTGATGGACGCAGTGCCCCTAACGTTAGGGCAGGAATTTTCCGGTTACGTGGCCCAGTTAGACCAGGGTTTAACCCAACTTAATCATTGTTTACCCGGTCTTTTGGAATTGGCCCTGGGGGGAACGGCAGTGGGTACAGGGTTAAATAGCCATCCCCAATTTGCGGAAAAAGTTGCCGAGGAAATTGCCCAGTTAACTGGTCATCCCTTCATTTCTGCCCCCAACAAATTTGCCGCCCTAGCTGGCCACGAGGCGATCGCCTTTGCCAGTGGAGTGCTGAAAAGTATTGCCGCTTCCCTGATGAAAATTGCCAATGATCTGCGCTGGATGGGGTCTGGGCCCCGCTGTGGCTTGGGGGAATTAGCTTTACCAGCCAATGAACCGGGTTCTTCGATCATGCCCGGGAAAGTAAACCCCACCCAATGCGAAGCCATGACCATGGTGTGTGTGCAAGTCATGGGTAACGATGCCACCATTGGTTTTGCGGCCAGCCAGGGTAATTTTGAGCTCAATGTTTTTAAGCCAGTGATTATTCATAATTTCCTCCATTCGTTACATTTACTCAGCGATGCTTGTGCTAGTTTTCGCCAACATTTAGTGGTGGGATTACAAGTAAACGAAAGCAAGGTTAAAGATTTTTTGGACACCTCTTTAATGTTAGTCACCGCCCTCAATCCCCACATTGGCTACGACAATGCGGCCCTCGTGGCTAAAACTGCCTTTGCCCAAGGCATTACCCTCAAACAAGCTGCGGTGGATTTAGGTTTACTCACACCAGCCCAGTTCGACGCTTGGGTCGTTCCAGAGCAGATGATTGCCCCGATTGCTGACTAGAAATTTTGCAAAAAAACGTAAAATATTGGCATTTATTAATAGAATGGGGCAGGACTTACGCAAAAGAAAACTTAAGAGCAGGAGAACGAAGCTGTTGATGCAGGAAATCAGACCATGGTTGATGGGATATTTCCTAGACTGTCAATGGGCTATTAACCGCTTGACGACGAAGAAAATTCCAGACCTGTAAGGCACAGTGAATATGATTACGTTGAATGGGTCCCTTGGGACATTAACAGGCTTCTACACCAGTCAACTGCTTTAGTTCACGATGAAACTGCTCAATCTTCCAGCGCACCCGACACTCCTCTCGTGTCGCCTGAGTCGAATCTTGAGATAAGTCATTAGTCACGACGAATTCCGTCCGGTGTGGTGACACCGTAACTCGGAACAGTTTCACTTTTTTGTGAGCCGGAAAGCCTCGAATTTTAATCACTTTCCCTTGCTGTATTTCGGATGCATCCCATAGCAGTGCATCTACCCGTTGGTATGGAGAAGTGCAGTAACCTCTTCGGCTTTGAAGACATAGTGGGGGGCGGCGACCTGGATTACAACGATGTAATTTTGGAATTTTTCCCGGTCATCTAGGCGAAGTTCCCCTAATGTTTTACGATGGTGAAAGCTTTGCGCGGGTATAGTTTAGTGGTAAAACGAAAGCCTCCCATGCTTTAGTTGGGGGTTCGATTCCCCCTACCCGCTTTGTTTCTTGACAAAATTTTAATCGAAGCCCAAGATTTTTTCGGCGGGGTTATGGCCAAGCAGCCCGCAATTTGAAGTTGTGCTTAAATCGGAGCTTTTCAGTCGAAGCTGACTGGGGTGGCATTTCTCCTTTTTGGCGATCGCCTTCTATGCGAATTTGTTTGGCAAACTTTGCTGACAGATCCTAATCTAGGTCAATGGTGTTTCGATTCCCCTCGCCAGTACTAGTAATTATTCTGGCTAACTGCCTGATGACCGTCATCGGGCTAATCCTACCCCAGTCAGCTAGAACAGAAACTTTTAGTGCTGATTTTCCCCCTCCCGATTCTGCCTTGGATTTGTTGCTGGGACAGGAAACTCCCTTAATGGAAACGACAATTCCAGAGCCGGAACAAGGGCAGGAGGATAACCAAACCGCCCCGCCCTCTGAGCCAACACCGGGCAATTTGGGTAATGAAGACGATTTATTTGAGCGGGTATTCGGTCGGCCCCGCCCCACGGGGGTACAGCGTTTGGTGGCGCCCTTTTTCATCAACGATTTGCAACAGGGTCAAATTGTAGTGTTTGTTTCCCTGGGAGGGGGTAGTAGCCTACAAATCACCGCTTCCACTTTGTTGTTGAAAATGGAAGAATATGCCCGACCTGATATACAGACTAGATTGGCCGATTTGGTGGACGACAGCGGTAATTTAACCTTGGCGGCTCTGCAAAGTGTGGGTCTAGATGCCACATTTAATGACCAGTTGTTGGAACTGAGGATTATTATTCCCCCCAATCTCCGCAAAACCATTGTCTATGGCTCTGGTAATTTACAACTTCCCCCAGGGGCCGCCACAGCCCTACGTCCCAGTAACTTCAGTGGTTTTATCAACTTAATTGGGACCCAACCCTATGCCTGGGATGGCACTGGTGATTTGGGCCGCCAAGCCCTGAATTTGGGTGTAGAAGGGGCCCTTAATTATCAGGGCTGGGTGCTAGAGGGTAGTGCTAGTTTTGCTGAGCAAAGCAACAATCCCTGGACCCGCTCTGACATTCGCTTGGTAAAGGATGATCCAGATAATGCGGTTCGCTATGTTCTTGGTGATCTGTTTAGCACCGCCCGCAGTTATCAGTCCTTTGTGCCCATGGTGGGATTTGCGATGTTTCGCAATTTCTCCCTCCAGCCCTATTTGACCACTAGGCCCACAGGGCAGTTTGAATTTCTGTTGGAAAACCCTGCTAGGGTGGAAATTTTTGTCAATGGACTATTGCGGCAAACTCTCCAATTGCCAGCGGGGCCCCAGGATATTCGTAATTTTGGTCTGAATACGGGGCTTAATAATGTGACGGTGAAAATCATCGACAGTGCGGGGCGGGTGGAGGAACTATCTTTTTCGGCTCCCTTAGCGACGGATCTGTTGGCGGTGGGTTTGAATCAGTTTGGCTTGGGGGTGGGGGTTCCGGCCTACACCACCAATGGGGTGCGTAGCTATGACACTTCCCGACCCATTATTGGCGGCTTTTACCGCCAGGGTATTACGTCCACCCTCACCCTAGGAGGTTATCTACAGGCGGCAGGTTCCCAGCAGTTGATTGGCACCGAAGGCACCTTGGCCACTTCCGTGGGTAACTTTGGTTGGGATGCGGCCCTGGAAAATGATGGCAACGGTTTAGACCATGCTTTCCGACTGCGGTATCAATTTTTGGCCCTAGGAGGTAACCAGGCCCGACTACCTAACTTTGGTTTGGAAGTGGAATATTTGGGCCCTTATTTTCAGCGCTTTGGTAGTTTTCCCATCGGCTTTACTGCGGAACCATTGGATTTTTTGGGCACCACTACTAATAGTGTTTCTTGGTCTTTTGGGGCCAATTATAGTCAAACTCTAATGGATGGTTTGGGCATTAACCTCGGTTTGGGTTATCAGCTTGGTAGTTTTGGCCAGCCCAATGCCTACCGAGCGGCGATCGGTTTTACCACTAATCTGGGAAGGGGTTTACAGGCTAATTTGACCCTGAACAATCGCTTAGACCAATCCGGGCGGGCAGAAACTCAAGTATTATTCAACTTTTTGCAAACTTCCCAGTTCCAATCTCTCACAGCCCGCAGTAATCTGAGCAGTCAACGGGAGCAGGCTAGCACGCTCACTTGGACATCCCGTAGTCCTGCCCAATATAACAGTGTCAATACCTCCGTTAACCTCAGCAATAATCCCAATCCCGGCTATTTGGGTACTGGCTTAGGGCTGACTTACCGGGGCTTTCTGGGGGATATTAATCTCAACCATGACTATGACCAGGCTAGCCATCGCACTAACTTAAATTTTGGTACGGCCTTAGTTTATGCTGATGGGCGTTTTGGCTGGAGCCGACCAGTACGGGATAGTTTTGTGATTTTCAGCCGTAATCCTAATTTTGCGGATCAGTTAGTATTAATTAATCCTGGTTTATATGGTCCTGTGGCGGAAGCTAATGATGTCGGGCCTGGGGTAGTGCCGGATCTAAGCTCCTATACTTTGACCACTATGCGGGTGGACGCTCCGAATATGCCCCTTGGCTATGACTTGGGCAATGCGGTGTTTAATCTGCTACCAAGTTATAAAAGTGGTACTTTAATCACAGTGGGTACGGAATCCACCGTATTTTTACGGGGGACGTTGGTAGATAAAGCAGGGAACCCGATTGCGCTTCAAGTCGGGCAAGTTAGGTCTTTGTCTGATCCCAGTTGGTCGCCGTTGGAGTTATTCACTAATCGAGCGGGACGATTTGCGTTGACAGGACTGGGACCAGGGGAGTATGAATTGCAATTATTCGGTGATCATCCCCGGGCCATTCGCTTTGAAATTCCGGCGGATAAAATTGGTATTTACGACATGGGAACTGTGACAATAGGCGATTAAAAGATTAATGAGATTAATAGTATTTGTCTTAGTAATCAGTTTTAATCCCAATGACACCATTGTTGTGGTCAATCTTAAATTCATTACCATATGCATCTAGATGGAAAAGATCTAAGCCTAAACCAGGTTGACCCTTTAAAAAGTAATCGTTAGCTTCTGCTCCACCAATGTCAAGCCAACCATTAATAGTTTTATTAATAGGGTCAAATCGGAATTGCAAAAAATTATTCTCCCTTGCCTGACTATTATTGACATTGTCGTAATTTGCTATAGTTCGACCTTTGCTATCAATAACTTGCACGGTCAATTCAGTTAAATTTTGAAGTGTTTGCAGTCCTGCTACTTGTACGATTTTCGTTGAATTGTCTCTAAATTCATCTGGGTAAACCACCCGGGCTCGAACTTGATATTCGCCATCTCCTTGCCATAGCAGAGTTACTTCCCCGGCGATCGCCTGAGCGGAAAAACCGAGGAAAGCAGTCAGTACAAAAATAAAAACTAAAAATAATTTAACCAATGGATGAAATATTGACAGCATTATTATCGCTTTAAAACTCAAACAGTTTGGCTATGCTAAATTTTTAGCCAATCAAAAACTTCAGCGGCGGTAATGGACCAATCTTCAAGCTCAGCAAAAACCGTTAGGGATTCTTGAATTTTAGTTTCAGCTAAATAAACCCGAGGTAAACCGGCTGTGAAAACTGTAACGGATTTGGCCATGGGATCTACTAACCAAGCTAATTCTGCGCCGGCATTGAGAGAAAAAATGATTTTTTCTATTACCAGGGTTACCGACTGATCCGGGGAAAGAATTTCTATGAGCCAATCCGGGGCACGGTCAAACCTGTCCGCTATTTCGCCATCATTATCCAAAGGCAAGTTTTGCCAACGTATCACCGCAATGTCAGGCACAATGGAGCGATCGCCAAAGGTACAACGGAGTTCTGGCAGAGCATAGGCGATTTTGTCGGGCTTCACCTGGGCATTGATGGCGGCGGCTAGCTCAAACTGGATTGTGCTATGTTTACCTTTGGGCATGGGTTTCTGGGTGACAATGCCCCGGCAATATTCCTGGGCAGGTTTGGTTTCCGGTAGGGCCAAGAATGATTCCAGGGAAAGGGTTGGTACTTTTGCGGAGGCTAAAACCATCTACTTCACTCCCCAGGGGATTCGAGTGTTAATTGATTGTAATCGCACTAATCAACTATAACGAATGCCCGCCTGTTCAATGCGCTGTAATGCTTCCCCTAGGCGATCACCATCGGCAATTAAACTTAAGCGGACGTAGCCTTCTCCCCCTTCTCCAAAGGCATTACCGGGGGTCATTACCACACCAGTTTTTTCTAGAACAGTTAGGGCAAAATCGGTGGAACTCATGCCTACGGGACAGGGAACCCAAAGGTACATGGTGGCTTGGGAAGGGGTAATGGACCAACCTAATTTACCCAAGCCGTTAATAACAAAATCCCGCCGTTCTTGGTAGCGTTTTCGCACCACTTCGATGTAACTTTCTGGCAAACTAAGGGCCGTTTCCGCCGCTTTTTGTACCACCCTAAAAATCCCATAATCCAAGTTAGTTTTCAACGTTCTTAGGCCCTGGATAATTTCTTGATTTCCCACGACAAAACCTACCCGCCAACCGGCCATATTGTAGGTTTTGGAAAGGGTATGAAATTCCACACTGAAATCCTTGGCACCGGGAATTTCTAATAAGCTGGTGGGCTGATAACCGTCAAAGGCCAATTCTGCATAACACAGATCATGGACTAACATGATTTGGTAATGGCGGGCCCAATCGGTGATGGCTTCGTAAAATTCCCTGGGAGCGGTGGCGGTGGTGGGATTATTGGGATAGTTAAAATAAAGGATCTTGGCCCGTTGGGCGATCGCCTCGGGAATTTGGTCCAGTTGGATTAACCAGTCATCCTTTGCCGATAACATGATGGGATAAATTTCTGCCCCGGCAATGAGGGGGCCTCGGAAATGGGCCGGATAGGAGGGGGTGGGCACTAAGACCAGATCCCCTGGGTTGACGTAGGCCAAAGCTAAATGACCCAGACCCTCTTTGGAACCAATTAAGGGTAACGCTTCGGAATCGGGGTCTAAATCCACTCCATACTGGCGGGCGTACCAGCGGGTAATACTCTGACGGAAGCTCTGGGTGCCTTCAAAAGGGGGATAACCGTGGGATTCTGGGTTTTCCAACTCAGCGATCGCCGCTTCGATAATCGGTTGGGGGGCTTTGCCATCGGGGTTGCCCATGCCCAAGTCAATTAAATCCAGGCCCTGTTCCCTGGCCTTAGCTTTCAACTCATCGAGGCGGGCAAAAACATAGGGGGGTAAGGCTTGTAGGCGATCGGCGCGACTAATCCAATTCAGACTCATTACCAAGGCAATTTGGGGACGTAACCTTTTATTGTCTCATTGACCGGCACTGGCTTGATCTCGCCTCAGCAAAATTTTGACTGGAACCTATGGCAACCATGGCCTAGGCTGCATTGCGGATTTTGATGGCTGGATTGGGCTGACTTTCCAAAGCCAGGGCCCATTGCCGGATTACCCTGGCGATCGCCTTTTGCAGTAATCCCTCCGCCACCTGTTGACCCATTTGTCGGGAAGTGGGGTTAACGATGATCTGGCTTAGTACGGGCACAAATTTAACGGGGTCAAAACCAGGGGTATCTTTGAGGATTTGCCAAACATTCTGCAGATGTTGCCAGGTTTCTTCCTGTTGAGCGATGGCGGGTTGAGGCACAACTTTGATCGTTTTGGTTTGATGGGCTTTACCGTTGCCATTACCTAAGTCACCCAGAAAACTAATTCTTTCCTGGATATTGTGGCTGACCTGTTGCCAAGTGTTGCGCCCCAGTTGATCAATACTGTTTACTAATTCCGCCACCAGGCGATCGCGAATGAATTGTCCCCGGTCTGAAAGTAAAAATTCTGTTGCTTCATTAAGCACATAATCAAAATCAAAGCCAGGGGAATTTTTGGCATTACGCAATAAATTTTCCAAACGATTCCATCGGAAACTCCCCTCTTTAAATAGTAATTCCTTCAGGGAAGTGCGTAGCTCTTCTGATTGATCTGTTAACAATCTTTTAGCGATATAGGGATAGGCTTTGCTCAATACCTTGAAGTTAGGATCAATACCAATGGCAATACCTTCTAGGGTGACCATGGAACGAATAATCAGAGCATAATAAGCCGGCACCCGGAAAGGAAACTCATACATCATGGCCGACATTTGATCGGTGATGCTCTTAAAGTTTAACTCCGCCACACTGGCCCCCAACGCATTACCAAACACCTGACCAAGGGCGGGAATAATCGGTTTTAAATCCGTATCTGGTTTGAGAAAATCCAGTTTGACATAATCCTTAGCTAGGGAATCAAAATCCCGGTTCACCAAATGAACCACTGCCTCGATCAAACCATAGCGCTGGTAAGGCTGAATAGTACTCATCATGCCGAAGTCCAAGTAGGCCAAACGGCCGTCCGCCATGGCCAATAAATTGCCGGGGTGGGGATCGGCGTGGAAAAAGCCATGTTCCAACAATTGCCGCAGGGAGCACTGTACCCCCACTTCCACCAAATGGGTAGCATCAATACCCTGGGCTTGGATCGCTTTGATATTGGTTAACTTAATTCCTTCCACCCACTCCATGGTCAAAACCCGTCGGCCAGTGTATTGCCAATAGATACTGGGCACATAAATTTCTGGCAAACTGCCATAGAGTTGGGCGAATTTTTCGCCATTAATGGCCTCTTGGTAATAGTTCATTTCCTCGAATACTCGACTGGCCAATTCGTCGGTAATGGCCACCAAATCAGAGCGCAATCTTTTCACCGATCGCCGAGCCCAAAGGGAGAGGGAGCGCATGATGTAAATATCAAGGGTGATGCGCTTAACCAAATCTGGCCGTTGCACTTTAACGGCCACAGCTTCGCCGGTTTTTAACTTACCCTTATACACCTGTCCCAAGGAGGCAGCGGCAATGGGCTCCGGAGATAATTCGGCGTAAATTTCTCCAGCGGGGGCCCCCAACTCCTCTTCAATAAAACGATAGGCAACCTCGTTGGGAAAGGAAGGTAATTGGTCCTGTAACGTTGTCAACTCATCCAAAAAGACCGGCGGCACTAAATCGGGCCTGGTGGAAAGGGCTTGGCCAACTTTGATATAGGTGGGGCCAAGGTTGGTTAATAGTTCTCTTAATTGAATAGCTTTCGCCCTGGAAACGGTGGGGTCTTTACCCCTCAATTTTTCCCACCAAATGCCCAGAATAAATCGCAATAGGGGAAACAAAATATTGATTAAACGACCTAATACTTGTAACGGCCGTTTGCGATAAAACTCCATGATCAAATCTGGGTGATATTCCCAACTTTCCGGGAACATATCACTAACAGGTCCCAAATCCTCCAAGTGACTTTTAGGCAAACGGGGGGGGCGAACTTCCTCCACCACTGCGTCGATCACCACTACATCGCGATCTTGTTCGGCGGTGGTAACGGGCATGGGGGCTGGAGACATATTAATAGTTTTAATAATTACTTAATTTTGCTACCTGAATTCCCACAGGGGTCAACATAGACAATGGTTGAGGACGGGCCGGCTAAATACCAGCAAGCTTAGGCTTCCAGTGGCATTCTAACGAGAATGGGTTGGCCCTGGCTACCTGGGTTAGGATGGGGAAAACCGTCTTTAGCTGGTGCAATGTAGCTTGGTTGAGGTGTCTGTGTCCGTTGATTGGCCTCGTTTACAAAAGGCTTTGACCGTGGAAGTGGAGCGGGGTTTTCAGAATTTGCAGGGTAAACAGCACCGCTTTGGCGACTTCCTCTGTTTAAGTTTTGGCAGTCCTCCCCCCCCTGGTAGTTCCCCCGGCGATCGCCAGAAATGGCGGGAGTTTGCCCAAAGATTTGCCCAGTATGACCAACTGGAGGAAGCTGAAAGAAAAAGTTTGGTGGCCAGTACCCGTCGTTTTTTACATCAATTACGTCGCAGTTTGGAATCTCCTCCTAGGGATTCTGTACAAAAAAAGGATTTACTAGCCCAGGTTAATCGTCCCCAAGTTTCCGAACCCCGTTATCCTAAATCGGGTCAAATTGAACTCCATACCCCTTTAGCAACGGTAGTTTCCCAGAGTCAACATCAAACTAAACTGCTCAAAAGCTTGGGTTTAGCAACGGTGGAAGATTTGTTGTTTTATTTCCCCAGGGATTATTTGGACTATGCCCAACAGGTAACTATTGCTGAATTAACAGCGGGGGAAACAGTAACCATTGTGGGGCAAGTGGTCAATTGTACTTGTTTTACCAGTCCCAAAAATCAGAATTTAAATATTTTGCAAATCCAGTTGCGGGATCAAACAGGGCGGATCAAACTATCCCGTTTTTATGCCGGTAAACGGTTTGCCCATCGGGGTTGGCAAGAGAAAATCAAAAAACTTTACCCTCCTCAGGCAGTGGTGGCGGCCTCTGGCTTAGTGAAATCTAGTAAATTTGGCCTAACTCTGGATAATCCGGAAATTGAGGTGCTCGATCGCCATAGTCCCAGCATTGACTCTTTCAAAGTGGGTCGGGTGCTGCCCGTTTATCCCCTCACAGAAGGTATAACAGCGGATTTTTTGCGGAAATTGGTGCTGGCCTGTCAATCGGCGATCGCCAAGTTGTCCGATCCTCTGCCCCAAGAGATTAGGGAAAAATATGAATTAATTGATTTGCAAACCGCCATTGCCCAAATTCACTTCCCCGAGAATGCGGAAAAGTTAAGTTTGGCCAGGAGAAGATTAGTATTTGATGAATTTTTCTATTTACAGTTAGGATTTTTGCAAAGACGTTACGAACAAAAACAGCAGCAACAAAGCGCTATTTTTACTCCCCATGGCGAATTATTAGAAAAATTTAGTGACTTATTGCCCTTCCGGTTAACCCAAGCTCAACAACGGGTAGTAAATGAAATTTTGCAAGACTTAAATAAACCAAGTCCTATGAATCGTCTAGTACAAGGGGATGTGGGATCCGGGAAAACGGTGGTGGGGGTTTTTGCAATTTTAGCCGCTCTCCAGGGAGGTTACCAAGCGGCTCTAATGGCCCCTACGGAAGTGTTAGCAGAACAGCATTATCAAAAATTAGTAAGTTGGTTTAATTTGCTTTATTTGCCAGTGGAATTGTTAACGGGGTCCACTAAAACTGCCAAAAGAAGGGAAATTCATGCCCAATTATCTACGGGTCAATTACCGTTACTAGTGGGAACTCATGCCCTAATTCAGGAAACAGTTAATTTTCAACGGTTGGGTTTAGTGGTTATTGATGAACAACATCGTTTTGGGGTACAACAGCGGGCCAGGCTCTTGGCTAAAGGTAACGCCCCCCATGTTTTAAGCATGACCGCCACTCCCATTCCCCGCACCCTTGCTTTAACCCTCCATGGGGACCTAGAAGTGAGCCAAATTGACGAATTGCCCCCCGGCCGTCAGCCCATTCACACCAGTGTCATCACTGCCAAGGAAAGGCCACAAATGTACGAACTGATTCGGCGGGAAGTGGCCCAGGGTCGTCAAGTCTACATCATTTTTCCGGCGATCGAAGAATCAGAAAAATTAGACATTAAAGCAGCAGTGGAAGAGCATAAGCATTTAACTGAAAAAATCTTTCCCAACTTTAATATCGGTCTGTTACATGGCCGATTAAAAAGTGCTGAAAAAGAGGCTGCTCTAACAGCTTTTCGAGAAAAGCAAACAGAAATTATTGTTTCCACTACCGTGATCGAAGTGGGGGTCGATGTGCCCAATGCCACAGTGATGGTGATTGAAAATGCAGAGCGTTTTGGTCTTTCCCAACTGCATCAATTGCGAGGGCGAGTCGGTCGAGGTAGTCACCAGTCCTATTGCTTATTGGTCACCAACAGTAAAAGCAATGATGCCCGGCAAAGATTGGGAGTAATGGAACAGTCCCAGGATGGTTTCTTTATTGCAGAAATGGATTTACGTTTGCGGGGCCCAGGGGAATTTTTAGGCACTAAACAATCAGGATTACCGGATTTTGCTTTGGCTAGTTTGGTGGAAGATCAAGAGGTTCTATTGTTGGCGAGGGAAGCAGCGGAAACCATGATGGTAGAAGATCCTAATTTAGAGGCGCATCCTGATTTAAAAATAAAATTAGTCCAAAGATATGAAAAGTTATTAGGGGGAGAAATATTGACCTAACCAGAGATACATGGGGAATGTCCATCGTCCCAGCCTTTGTTTGTTAGAATAGTTCCCCATTGATTAATTGTTTTGTAATTCCTTTTTGTTAGTAAAATTTATGATTTGGCCTTTCAAAACCAGCACCCGTAAAAAGATTGCCCGCATTGAAGTGACCGGGGCGATCGCCGGTGGAACCCGCAAAGCAGTATTGAAGGCTCTAAAGACGGTGGAAGAAAAAAAATATCCCGCCCTATTAGTCCGCATCGATTCCCCTGGGGGCACAGTGGTGGATTCCCAGGAAATTTACACTAAATTGAAGCAATTAAGCGAAAAAATCAAAGTTGTGGCCAGTTTTGGTAATATTTCTGCTTCTGGAGGTGTGTACATTGCCATGGGTTGTCCCCACATCATGGCCAATGCCGGCACCATCACCGGCAGTATTGGCGTAATTTTACGGGGCAATAACCTGGAAAGATTACTAGAGAAAGTGGGAGTTTCTTTTAAAGTGATTAAATCCGGGCCCTACAAAGATATTTTGTCCTTTGACCGGGAATTATTGCCGGAAGAACAGAATATTCTGCAGGCTTTGATTGACGACAGCTACGGGCAATTTGTCTCCACGGTGGCGGCGGGGCGCAATTTGGCAGTGGAAAAAGTCAAAGAATTTGCCGACGGAAGAATTTTCACCGGGCAACAGGCTCTGGAATTGGGTTTAGTCGATCGCCTGGGCACGGAGGAAGATGCAAGGCAATGGGCCGCTACTTTGGCGGGCTTGGATCCAGACAAAGCAGAACTGGATACCATTGAAGACCCCAAACCTTTAGTCAGAAGACTCACCGGTGGTGATAGTCAACTACAGACCATGGCCGATAACCTTGGTTTGACGGAAAGCATAAAATGGTGCGAGTTTGAGCTTTCCACCAGTGGTCAACCCCTCTGGCTTTATCGATGAATGGGGTAAATTTATGCCTCAACTTTGCGGAGCGACTAAACCACGCCCATATAGTTAGTCGCTAGTTACTCAGATTTACGGGCAGCAGGGGGAGCGGGTAATCCGGCATTAGCATCGGCGGGGGCGGCCGCAGGAGCAGCAACTGGGGCCGGAGCACTGACTGCCCTAGGGGGAGCTGAGGGTGCAGAAGCTGGAGCACTAGTCCTAGCAGTTTGGATATTACTGGGGCGGGCAGCATCGGTCTGGGTACGGCGACGACGGCGGGGTCGCTCAGTGGTGTTCTGACCGTCTGTTTCCGGTGAGCTAGGAGGAGCAAGGGTTTTGACCCGACGCTTAATGGGTTCGGCTTTAATGCTGGGTTTACGTTGGTCGAGATTTTTGGGCAGGGCAGGGAAGGATTGCACCGGCATCTCTTTGACGGCCTCCCGCATAAATTGTCCCCAAACCATGGCGGCAGTGGTGCTGGCTCCATTGGTGGGGCGACTATTGTCGTTGCCTAACCATACCCCAGTGACCAGTTGGGGAATATAACCAATAAACCAAAGATCCTTTGCTTCGTCCGATGTACCGGTTTTTCCTGCTACTTGGCGATCGCCTAATTGAGCGGGGCGACCAGTACCGGAAGTGACGACCCGACGCATCATGGAAGTGAGGATGGCATTGCTTTCGGGATCTAGGGCTTGGGTTTGTTTATGCTCTGCCTTGTACACCACTTCCCCTTGAGCGTTGACCACATTTTGGATAGCGTAGGGTTGCACATGGGTACCCTTATTGGCAAAGGTACCGTAGGCACTGGTCATTTCCAATGGGGTCATTTCCCAAGCGCCCAAAGCGAGGGAATAGGTAGGCTCCAGCTTGGAAGTAATCCCCATTTGTCGTGCCAAATTGATGACTGGATTCCAGCCCACATCCAGCAGCAAGCGCACCGCCACCACATTGACAGAACTGGTGAGGGCATCCGTCAGGGACATGTTGCCGCCGGTATAGCGATCGCCATAGTTGGCCGGTTGGTAGCCGCCAATGTCAATGGGCACATTGAGGTAACTTTTGTTGGGGGAAATGCCGGAGGCGATCGCCGCTCCGTACAGAATGGGTTTAAAAGTTGATCCTGGTTGTCGTTTGGCTTGGGTCACTCGGTTAAACTGACTGGCATCGTAGTCTTTGCCACCCACCATCATTTTGATGGCCCCGGTGCGGGGATCCATGGCCACCATGGCCCCTTCAGAAAACCGCTGCCAACGGCCGTATCTTTTCACCGCATCGCTGAGAACAGTTTGGGCTTCCTCTTGCCATTGTTGATTCAGGGTAGTGTTCACAGTTAATCCCCCCTGTTGCAGTTCTTCTTCCGGTAATTTGGCCCGCAACTCATCCAAAATATAGTCAGCAAAAAATTCCGCTTCCCGGTTAAAGCGCTTCAGGGGACTGGGTTTAATAACCAATGGCTCGGCGATCGCCGCCTGGGCCTCTGCGGGGGTAATAAACCCCACTTCTGCCATACGGTTCAGCACTTCATTACGGCGACGGGTAGCTAGCTCCAAATTTTGTCGGGGGGAATAAACACTGGGGGCTGGTACTACTCCCGCTAAAGTGGCCGCCTCCCCTAGGGTCAACTCTTCCGGAGTCCTGCTGAAATAGGCATGGGCCGCATCTGCTACCCCGTAGGCCCCAGAGCCCAGATAGATCAAGTTTAGATAGCGTTCCAAAATTTGATCTTTGGGTAAGGCAGTCTCAATTTTTTGAGCCAGTCGCACCTCCTTCAATTTCCTGGCTAGGGTGCGGTCTTGGGTAAGAAACACGAGGCGGGCTAACTGTTGGGTAATGGTACTGCCCCCTTGCACTACGCCCCCGGATTGCACATTGGACAGGGACGCCCGCATAATGCCCTGGAGATCAATGCCCCGGTGTTCCCGGAAGCGACTATCTTCACTGGCAACGAATGCCTGCTCCACTAGGGGCGGAATTTCCCCCATGGTGACTTTATCGTGGCTGACATTACCAATTTCCTGGAGAATGGCCCCATTGGCCGCCTTGATGGTCATGGTTCCCCTAGGGGCATAGGTGACCACATCGGCGATCGCCACCTGGGTCATGGTTTCTAACTGGTAAAAGCCCCAGGCCAAAGCGGAAGTTCCCATCCCGGCCCCCAAGCCAAAACCAAATACCAACCAAAATCGAGGCTGTTGAGTTAATTGGGAAACCGATCGCCCAACGGTTTTTAGTCCAGTGACCAAAGCAAGGGGCGTTTTGGGCGCAGACTGTTTATCTTTACCCCTTTTGCGGCGGCGACGGCGGCGGCTACCCCTCTCCAATGTAGTGTCGGCAGAGGATAGGGGAACGGACGTAACTTGCTCAGCAGTGACGGTAGATGCCCCAGGTTCACTACCATTACCATTGCTTTTGTTTTGCTCCGCTGCTGCTGCTCCATTGGCTGAGCTATGGTGTTGAACGTTTTGAATATTAATGGCTGTAACCATTTCCCTGCCCCTGCCATAACCCGGTTCCAGTTCGGCGGCATCGCCATCCCCAGGGAAAATTAACCCATCATCGCCATCGACAGAATTTTGCGCTTCAGACTCAAGATGTTGTGCAACCTGTGCAACGGGGAGAGTCTTTTCCTCGATCGCCGAAGATTTAACCTCTTCCTCCACTTCCAATGTGTTCGCTAACTGGTGGAGAAAGTTGACGGTAGAGCGCTTAAGTTTGCGGGAGAAGGATTTAAACACGGCGGTGGATAGGCACGGGAAGGCCGAATTTGGTTAAAAAGGACAAACCTAACAGCTAAATAGTTTCGCCGACAAGCCCTTTCGTAATGTATCTCCTACCATTATGTCAAGGAAAATTTCAGTAAGGGCAAATCTAAAGTGCAGATTAGGGACTGGAGAAACAGTCATGGCCAATCCTAACTAAGCTATGGAATCAACGGTTAGCTTTTCCAGTTTAATTCTGATACGGAGAGGGGGGGATTCGAACCCCCGTTGAGTTGCCCCAAAACAGATTTCGAGTCTGCCGCATTCAACCGCTCTGCCACCTCTCCAGGGAATTTTTGAGAAGGATTTCTGCAATTTTCCGCCCCCATCTTAGCGCAGATTTGCCTTGGGTTATTCTGGGCTTCAGGTATTGGGGTAGAATACGGGGATTGTTGACGACCATGGCCTTGCCGTCAGTTAGACCCAGAAACGACACCACGAATCTAGTCTCTCTGAGGTGTGCCTGGGGATTCGCCCTCACCTCCAGTATAAATTCCTGACTGCCGATCGCCGTGACTACCCAAATCCCCGTTCCCCCCGTTGTAAGCGACCAGGCTCTGCCGGACCGCGTTTCCGATCGCCTTAAGGGGCAGATCATCGTTATTTTAGATTTTGGCTCCCAGTATTCGGAACTAATTGCCCGACGCATCCGGGAAACTGAAGTTTATTCCGAAGTTTTGTCCTACCGCACCACAGCGCAACAGTTGCGGGAAATTAAGCCCAAAGGCATCATCCTTTCCGGTGGCCCCAATTCCGTTTACGACCAGGGGGCTCCCGAGTGTGACCCAGAAATCTTTCAGTTAGGCGTTCCTGTGTTGGGAGTCTGCTATGGCATGCAACTGATGGTTAAACAGTTGGGCGGCCGGGTGGAGCGGGCCAAGCGGGGGGAATATGGCAAAGCGAGTCTGCACATCGACGACCCCACTGATTTGCTCACCAATGTAGAAAACGACAGTACCATGTGGATGAGCCATGGGGATTCCTGTGTGGATCTGCCGACGGGCTTTGAAATCCTCGCCCACACGGACAATACTCCCTGTGCAGCGATCGCCGATCATCAAAAGGCTTTGTTTGGGGTACAGTTTCACCCGGAAGTGGTGCATTCTGTGGGGGGCATTGCCCTCATCCGCAACTTTGTCTATCACATTTGCCACTGTGAACCCACTTGGACCACCGCCGCTTTCATTGAAGAATCCATTCGGGAAGTCCGTTCCCAAGTAGGTGATCGCCGAGTTTTATTAGCCCTTTCCGGTGGGGTAGACTCATCCACTTTGGCTTTTCTGCTCCATCGGGCGATCGGGGATAACCTCACCTGTATGTTCATTGACCAAGGTTTCATGCGTAAAGGAGAGCCGGAAAGGTTAGTGGAACTATTTGACCACCAGTTTCATATCCCGGTCCAATACGTCAACGCCCGCGACCGTTTCCTCAAGCAACTGGAAGGAGTAACGGACCCAGAGGAAAAACGTCGGCTGATTGGGCACGAATTTATCCAGGTATTTGAAGAAGAGTCCAACCGTCTTGGGCCCTTTGATTACCTGGCCCAGGGAACCCTCTATCCCGACGTAATCGAATCCGCCGACAGCAACGTGGACCCCAAAACCGGCGAACGGGTGGCAGTAAAAATTAAAAGTCACCACAACGTCGGAGGTTTACCGAAAAATCTCCGCTTTAAACTGGTGGAACCCCTGCGCAAACTATTCAAAGACGAAGTAAGAAAATTAGGTCGCTCTATTGGTTTACCGGAAGAAATTGTCCGTCGTCATCCTTTCCCTGGCCCTGGCCTAGCCATTCGTATCATTGGCGAAGTCACCTCGGAGCGGCTTAATATTTTGCGGGATGCGGACTTCATTGTGCGGGACGAAATTTCCAAACGGGGTATTTACCATGACTATTGGCAAGCCTTTGCTGTACTGTTACCCATCCGCAGCGTGGGGGTAATGGGGGACAAACGCACCTATGCTCACCCCGTTGTTCTACGCTTTATCACCAGTGAAGACGGTATGACCGCCGATTGGGCCCGAGTTCCCTACGATATTCTCGAAGCCATTTCCAACCGCATTGTCAACGAAGTTAAGGGGGTTAACCGGGTAGTTTATGACATCACTTCCAAGCCCCCTGGCACTATCGAGTGGGAATGATCAGAACAATGGGGAAGACATAAATAAATTCCCCAATTTTTAAGCAACGAAGTCAAATTCAAGCGTTAGCAGAAAACCAGAAAAACCATGGCCAGACCCATTGCCATCGACTTGTTTGCGGGCTGTGGTGGCATGTCCTTGGGTTTAGAAGCCGCTGGATTTGATATTGCCGCCGCGGTGGAATTTGATGCAGTGCATTGTTTAGTGCATCATCACAATTTTCCCTATGGTGTTACTATCTGTCGGGATATTGCTCTGGTAAGTGCGGGCGAAATTCTAAGAAAGTTAAATGATAAAGGTTATTCAAGCGATATAGACCTGATTGCTGGAGGCCCTCCCTGTCAGGGCTTTTCCCTCATGGGTAAAAGACAATTGGATGACCCCCGCAATTCATTGGTGTTTGAATATGTGCGAATGATTCGGGATCTCAAACCCAAATATTTTTTATTTGAAAATGTTCCCGGTATGCGATCGGGGCAACATAAAAAATTTTTAGAGGAGCTAGTTAGGGAATTTGAAACCATTGGTTACCACATCGAAAAACCAATTTTAGTGCTAGATGCATCTCTCTATGGTGCTCCCCAAAAACGAAAAAGATTAATTGTTCTCGGCTCCAGAAAAGATGTCAAGCCTGTCACCTATCCTTTTCCATGCCATTTTGACATTGCTGAATTAAAACAAAGTAATTTTTCTAGAAAATCAGTCTCTAACATAGCTTATAAACCACCATTTACCTGTGGAGAAGCCATTGATGATTTAATTGACCATACACCCTATGCAGTAGGAGAAGACCAAGGTATTCCAGCAGAATTATTGGATTATTCAGCCCTGAGAAAAAGTTATGCCATCCATGCAAATGGAGCATTTTCTCTCTGCCATAAGCGCCAAGTTAATAATTTAGTTTATGGCCACATTGGTTCTCAACATACCGAAAAGTCAATCAAAAGATTTGCCGATACTGTCCCTGGAACAGTGGAAAAAACCAGTCGATTTTTACGTTTATCAAAAACTGGTTTATGTAATACCCTGAGAGCCGGCACTGCTAGTGATAAGGGTGCTTATACCGCCCCTAGGCCAATACACTACGCCTTACCTAGATGTATTACTGTGAGAGAAGCGGCTAGACTCCATACCTATCCAGATTGGTTTGAGTTCCACAAAACTATCTGGCATGGTTTTCGGGAAATTGGTAACTCTGTTGTACCTTTACTGGCCAAGACTTTGGGAGAACAGGTTATGGCTGCATTGAATTGTTCTATTGAGGATTTGCCGGTTTATGAACTGGAGCCCCAAGACCGAACATTACTACATTACAATTTGCCCCAGGCTAGTCGATATTTATGTGCCAAATCCCATTCCTAAAGCAGTTAGAATTACCACTCCAAAAATTAGACGGTACCAAACAAAAATCCAGGTGCTACGTTTTTGCAAAAATTTGATCAGCCAGGCGATCGCCAGGTAGGAAAAAACAGCGGAGGAAATGGTGCCAACAATGAGGGGGAGAATCGCATCGTTACTGAGATTTTTGTCCAGTAGACCCTTTAATTCCACTAGACCAGCGATGGTAATGGCCGGGATGCCCAGCAAAAAAGAAAAACGGGCAGCGGCGGCCCGCTCTAGATTGATAAATAAACCAGCAGTTAAGGTGGAGCCGGAACGGGATACTCCGGGAATCAGGGCTAGGGCTTGGGCGGTGCCCATAATTAACCCATCCTGCCAGCGTAATTTTTCAAAGGGACGGCGATGGGTGCCCAATTTTTCTGCCAGGGCTAGCAATAGGGCCATGACAATGGAGGCGATCGCAATGGTGCTCAGACTGCGGAAGAAAGAATTGTCCAAGTCCTGCACCAACAGTTTCATTAGTAGTCCAAAGAAAACAATGGGAATGGTGCCCAAACCAATACCCAGACCTAATTTAAATTCGAGGGAATCGTATTGGCGAGTTTGCACAGCTTTGATAATGCCCTTAGCAATGCCGGTTAAATCTTCCCAGAAGTACCAAAACACGGCGCCAATGCTGCCCAATTGAATAACGGCGGTGAACGCTACCCCTGGATCGCCCCAACCTAAAGCCATGGGCACTGCTTTTAAATGGGCTGTACTACTAATGGGTAGAAATTCCGTTGCCCCCTGAATAAAGCCCAACACAAAGGCTTGGAACAGATTAATGGATATGCCGGTAGATATTACCCCCGTCTCCACCGCCTCGCTGGGAAGGATGGGCTGGGCCACTGCAATCCCCCAAGCTTGATGATAAACAACGGCGATCGCCACACTGAGACTAAAGGCACTGAGAAAATTTAATTGGCGGGGGGACATTCACTGTCGATGATAATCGGGACTCAAAGATCCTAGCCTATAGTGGCAGAGCAATTTCTTGAAACGTTTTTTAACTCTCCCCTAGAATTGTGATCGCCCCACCGTTGCAACTCCATGGCTTTTCCTATCCTAGTCACCGGCCCCAGTCGTTCAGGTAAAAGTGAATGGGCCGAACATCTTGCAGCGCAAAACCATCCATCCGTTATCTACATCGCCACTGGTAAGGAAAATGCCGCGGACGTAGACTGGCAAAATCGCATTCAACAACATCGCGATCGCCGTCCGTCCCATTGGCAAACGGTGTGCGTAGATCAGAATTTAACAGAAACCTTAGAAATCCTAACGAAGGGAAGTTGTGCCTTAGTGGACTCCCTGGGAGGGTGGGTAGCCAATACCCTAGAGCTATCTCCAGAGCAATGGCAAACTAAGCAAAGGGAATTGATCACTTTTGTGACACACGGGCAAAATACCCCCATAACTATTATCTTTGTGGCCGAAGAAACGGGGTGGGGGGTGATTCCAGCCTATGCCTTGGGACGCATTTTTCGAGACCGTTTGGGCGCTCTCACTCGTCAACTGGGGGGACTTTGCGGTCAAGTTTACCTCGTGACCGGTGGTTATGCAGTGGATTTGCGCCGATGGGGAGAACCCCTACCGCCACCAAGGGATTGATGAGCAAAACTGAAGTAATCATTAAGTTGTTGTAAACAAATATCAGTCCCCACTCAGAAATCGTTAACATGGAGGCCAGCCGCACAGCAGGAGGAAACTTCTGGGTTTTTCAGGAGTATTATTCGCCATGGCAGACGCCATTGAAGTTAAAAATTATCTAGGTCACTGGTTTCAGCTTGGCCGGGCAGTAGTCTTTCCCAAAAGTAATGAGGTTGTTTTACCCAGTCCGATTTTTGCTGGCCAAAGATTCTCCCGAGCCTTCGAAGATTGTTGGCAACGCATCCTCACTAGTCGGGAAGATTGTTATCTAGAAGGGACGGAACAAACCCTCCAAAGCCTACTTAGCGGTGATTGGGAAATTATCAGTTGTGCCCGCTGTGCGTTGCCGGTGCCCCTGTCCCACAGTCAAATTCCCAATTCTCTTTGTCCTTGTGTTGAGGTGGAATCCTGGCCGAATTTGGAGTTACCATTGCCCCGCCTACCGGCCAATCAAGTTTGCACCCTAAGAAAAGTCCAGGAGCGGCTGATCCTACAGGAGGAGGCAGACTGACCAATGTTCACATGGACAATGTGTTTGCTGTTTGATCGCCATTGGGTAGGCTAGGGGAGAAATTTTCCAGCATCGACAAAACTGAATGGGTGCCAGAGAAACGCGGACAAAATCTGCCTGGGCACTGCTTCAAAACCGTAGAAAAGGTTAAATTACCGGATTTTTGATTGCCAAGGCTGGCCAATAGATTAGAATGTAACGGAAAGGTTTACATTTTGTTACATATGTTGGTGCCCATTCTCATTTTTGATGTGGCTTTGGTGGCCTGGTCCCTCCACCTTATGCAACAGGCGATCGAAGAGCAGGAATTTTCTTTGATGCTGGCCGGAACTCTCGTAGCAGCAGCGGCGGCTGCCACATTGGTGGTTTATTTTCTCATGGGCCATTGTTTATCTCAATTGAGCCAGACTCTTTGACCAGCAGCAGCGAGCTTTGATAATTGGTTGTCAAATTAGTCTTTGATTTAAAAGTTTACCTAAGACAGTCCCTCTTTGAGCTAGCCCAGCAGTTTTAGGCACGAATCCTCTGAATTCACCCATTTATAAAGTCTCTAGGAAGGCAGGAATATTTTAGATTAAGCAGATATCTTCTATGGGAAGCACGGGGAAATGCGGTATTAGGCTCTTGAAGAAGTTGAACAGAGATTGACTACTGGCCACTGTTTCAGACTTTGTTCACCAGCTCCACACATGCCCTATCCCGTCGTCTTAAAGAGCCACTAGGGGGCAAAAGCCATGCTTGACAGAAGCTTCACCGATCGCCTCCATTTTATTGACAGAAATTTGGTTACGACCCCAGGAAAAATTGGTGCGCCAGCCCTCAAACTCTAGTAGAATAGCCTCCGCAAAACAGGCGAACATTTGCCGGGAGGGAATATCCATCTCCACAATCTTCATGATTTCCCAGGTAATATCCAGGGAATGTTCCACAATCCCCCCCTTGAGAATATGCACCCCATCCGCTTTCACCCTGGTATCTAAATTCTTGGGATAGCCCCCATCCACAATTAAACAGGGCTTTTTCAGCATTTCCCCCGCAATTTCTACCCCCTTGGGCATACTGGCCACCCAAACAATAATGTCTGCCTGGGGTAGGGCCGTTTCCAAATCCATAATTTTGCCCCGACCCAATTCCTCTTGGAGATTTTCCAGTCTTTGGCGGTTACGGGCGATTAGCAATAATTCCTTAACTTGATGTTTGCTATCCAACCAACGACATACGGCGCTACCAATATCTCCCGTGGCGCCACAAACCGCTACAGTTGCCTGACTTAAATCAATCCCCAACTGTTTAGCTCCAGACTCGACCTGACGGCAGATCACATAAGCGGTGTGGGTATTACCAGTGGTGAACCGCTGAAAATCTAGTTCCACATTGCGGACTTGATTATTTTGCTTGAGGTTAAATTCTTCAAATACGATTGAAGAAAAGCCTCCCAGGGCCGTAATATCCAAGCCCACCTTTTGGGCCAGGGCCATGGCATTGAGGATTTTACGAATGGCCGCTTTGATCCGCCGTTGGGTTAACATTTCCGGCAAAAAGCAAGACTCCACATATTTGCCTTCAATCACCTGCCCCGTCACACTTTTCACCTGAAAATTATCAACCACTTGGGGGGGAGCCGAACACCAAAAATCCAGGCCTTGGTTGGCGTACTCAGGATAGCCTAAATCTTCAGCAACCGCTTGGGCGTGTTCTAAACTCGTGAGATGACCAATAAGACCAAACATTGATAATAGTCAGAATAAATAGGGGAAGGTATCGCTTTCCGCTCAGTTAACGACTCCGATCGCCATAAAGCTTTACACAGTATGGCACAATTTGACGAACTTCCCGTTGGCATAGGCCAGCTTCCTAAAAGCACTCCAGAATAGGGAAAAACCCACAGATCCTAAGAAGCCTGGGATTTGTGGGCCCATGAAATAGTTGAAGATATTTCTAGCTGGGACTAGACTCCGGCCAAACCGTAGGAAGACATACGCATAATTTCCCTGGTGCTGAAGCCGATGTTACTGAGGGCTTCGCCGTAGCTGATCATAAAATCTTCCACTAGGGCTTCTTTTTCCATGCCCAATACCTTGGCGTCTCCCTGCACTTGGTTGAGCATTTTCCACACTAAGGGTAAGTTTTCTTTGTTGGCCTGTTCCAGTTCTTCCTTCGCGGTGGCAAAGTTGGCCTTTAGCCATTCTTCCCCGTAGTTAAGGTGGGTGTATTCGTCCTTGACCACGCCCTCAGTGATTTTCCGAGCAAAGTCGTCCGCCACAGGGATATATATGTTATAGGCGGCGATCGCAAAAGCTTCGATAATCAAAGCCTGGATCAATAAACAGGTAACAACTTTCCCTTCGCTAAAAGCCTGCTGGAAATTGCCATGGAGACCGGCGAAAAATTCCTGGGCATAGGGCATATCAGGGTTCACTTGGAGGTTGTTGCCACAGGCTTGGAAACCTTTTTTATGGCGGTTTTCCATTTTGGCCAAGCGGGTCAACTCTTCTTTGTCTTCCGGCAAGAGTTCCGCCATCTGGAGGTAGTTGCTGTAGGCTTCCTGTTCGCCTTCAATGACAATGGCGTTGATGCGGCTATAGGCGTCTTTGTAAATTTCGCTGGAATAGTCAAATTCGGTGCGGACAGCAAGCTCGGGCATAGGGGCGTTGGACTCCTGTGGATGGACGGTTAAAAGGTCGATGAAGACCAGAGAATCAAAGTAAAGAAAGGTTAAGAAATTAACCCCCGGTTGTCTTTATAATACAGACTCTAAATTAATGCAAATCCCGGAGGATCATAGCGGTCTAACCATAGGGAACACCTATCCAGTTGATTTAGTAATCTACATGGCCAGATCTGCTGCGATTTGAGTTGGCACCATTCTAGCAAAACTAGTCTAAGTTGCTGGGGGGGAGGTTAGTCCTGGGGATAGGAAGAGGGTCCAATTAGTTCCACTTGGGAATCATTACCAATCAGGAAGCGCAAAGCCTGGGGACGGCGGGGAGCGGGAAAAATTTTGGCGTTTTTGCCGATGACACTATCGACAATTCTTTGTTGGATGGCCACAATGCTAGCTCCTTGGAGCACGACACTATGTTCAAGATCTGCATCCCTGATTTTAACTCCCTCGGCAATACTGCTATAGGGACCGATGAAGCAGTTTTCCAGATGACAGTTGGGGCCGATCGCCACGGGGCCACGGATGACGCTGTTGATAATTTGACTGTGGGGGCCAATGGTCACCCGACCCGAGATTTTGCTGTGATCATCCACGGTGCCTTGGATGTTTTTTTCCACTAGGGTATCGAGGATAATCTGATTGGCGGCCAGCAGGTCGTCTTTTTTACCGGTGTCGAGCCACCATCCTTTTAGTTGTAGGGATTCCACCCGATAATCATGGGTGATCAGATATTGGATTGCATCGGTGATTTCTAGTTCTCCCCGGGCAGAGGGCTCAATGTTGGCGATCGCCTGGTGAATGGTCGGGGCAAAAAAGTAAAGTCCCACTAGGGCCAAGTTGGAAGGGGGATGCTCTGGTTTTTCCACTAGGGCCAGAACTTTGCCTTGGTCATTAACGGTGGCCACCCCAAAGGCGCTGGGATTGGACACTCGCCGCAGTAGAATCAAGGAATCGAGGGATTTAGCCTGAAAATGGGCGAGGAATTGCTCTAGGTGGTCTTGAATTAGGTTATCGCCTAAATACATCACAAAAGGGGAATCTTGGAGAAAGTCTGCCGCCGTTTTCACTGCATGGGCCAACCCCAAGGGTTCGGATTGCAAAATATAGGTAATCTGGATACCGAACTTTTCTCCGTTGCCGGTGATAGTTTTAATTTCCTCCCCCGTTTCTGGGCTAATGATAATGCCAATATCGGTAATGCCAGCTTTGGCGATCGCCTCAATGCCATACCAGAGGATTGGTTTGTTGGCCACGGGCACCAACTGTTTTGCCCCGGTGTAGGTGAGGGGACGTAAGCGGGTTCCTTTGCCACCGGAGAGGATAAGAGCCTTCATAAAAATCTTGATAGCGGTTATGTTGTTCGGTCTAGGGTTCAGTGAACAGTAAGCAGTAATCGGTCAACACTGACCATTAAAACCTAGTCCAGAAATGATGGCGTAAGCATCTGCCCGTAAATTGACTGATTTCGTGTCATCATCAAAAATCTCTATGCCCCATCTCAACTTGCCTGATATGTTTATTGGTGGTGGCTTTTGCCTTCCCTAACCGACCCATTGCTCCCTTGCCCTATGCCCCTGCAAACCTTTCTATTTGAAATTGGAACTGAAGAATTACCCGCCGATTTTGTTCGCAGTGCGATCGCCCAGTGGCAAGGGTTAATTCCCCCAGGTTTGGCGGCGGAGTTTTTACAACCGGAGTCGGTGGAAATTTACGGCACGCCCCGGCGCTTGGCGGTGTTGATCAAAGGCTTACCAGAATGCCAGCCCGATCGCCTGGAGGAAATTAAGGGTCCTCCGGCCAGTGCCGCCTTTAAAGACGGGCAACCCACCCCGGCCGCCTTGGGCTTTGCCAAAAAACAGGGGGTCAACCCGGAGGATTTTGAGATCCGCTCCACCCCCAAAGGGGACTTTATTTTTGTCAATAAGCAATTACAGGGCCAAGCTAGCCAGGATTTGTTGCCCAAGCTGGCCCTAAGCTGGCTCAAAGCTTTGGACGGTCGAAGGTTTATGCGTTGGGGAGATGGGGATTGGCGTTTTCCCCGCCCCATTCGTTGGTTAGTTTGTCTGTTGGATGACCAAGTTTTACCCCTACAAATTGACAATGGCTCCACTACCCTAGTCGGCGATCGCCTTTCCCGGGGGCATCGCATTTTGCACCCAGCACCGATTAGCCTAGCCCACGGAGAAGATTATTTGGCCCAGTTAAAACAGGCCGGGGTCCTGGTGGATCCCAAGGAGCGCCGGGCCATAATTGAGCAACAAATTACCACCCAGGCGGCCACCCTAGAAGGCGAAGCGATTATTTATGACGATTTGCTCGATGAAGTGGAACAGTTGGTGGAATATCCCACCGCAGTGTTGGGGCAGTTTGATCAGGAGTTTCTCAGCCTACCCAGGGAAGTGATTACCACCGTCATGGTTACCCATCAACGCTATTTTCCTGTGGTGGACAAGGACGGAAGGTTATTGCCCCATTTCATCACCATTGCCAACGGCGATCCCAGCAAAGGGGAGATTATTGCGGCGGGGAATGGCCGAGTGATCCGGGCCCGCTTAGCCGATGCCAAATTTTTCTATCAAGCTGATTGTGACGACAGCCTCGACAGTTACTTGCCTCAACTAGAAACGGTTACCTTCCAAGAAGAGTTGGGCACCATGCGAGACAAGGTGGACCGCATTATGGAAATGGCCGCGGCGATCGCCGACCAGTTGGGAGTAACAGAGCAACAACGAGGAGAAATCGATAGTACCGCCATGCTGTGTAAAGCGGATTTGGTCACCCAAATGGTGTATGAATTTCCCGAACTACAGGGCATTATGGGGGAAAAATATGCCCTCGTTAGTGGTGAATCGGCAGCGGTGGCCCAGGGCATTGTGGAGCATTACCTCCCCCGGCACCAGGATGATGATTTACCCCAAGGCTTACCGGGTCAAGTGGTGGGCATGGCCGATCGCCTGGATACTCTGGTGAATATTTTTGGGTTGGGTTTATTACCTACCGGATCTTCCGATCCCTTTGCCCTGCGGCGGGCCGCCAATGCGGTGATTAATGTAGCCTGGGCAGCGGGTTTAGAAATTAATTTGCTGGAATTGTTGACCCAGGGCTGCCGGGATTTTGTTACTTCCCACCCCGATAAAACCTCTCCCCTGCAAGCGTTAAAGACGTTTTTTCTGCAAAGATTACAAACCCTACTTCAGGACGAACAGGGCATTGATTATGATCTAGTCAACGCCGTATTGGGCAATGGGGAGACAAACTGCGACGAGGCTCAAAGTAGATTACATGATCGCCTGTTAGCAGATTTACAGGATGTCAAAGAAAGGGCTCAATATCTGCAAGAATTGCGGGATAACGGTCATTTAGACGCAATTTATCCCACTGTGAACCGTTCTACCAAGCTAGCTAGTAAAGGCACTTTACCAACGGATCAATTAGATCCCCGTCCAGTGATTCAAGCTCCCCAACTGGTCCAGGATTCAGAAAAAGCAGTTTACCAAGCGTTGCTGGCCATTTATCCCAAAGCGGTAGAAGTACAAGAAAGCCGTGACTATGAAACCTTGGTAAATGCACTACACGAGCTTGCCCCCACCGTGGCGGAATTTTTCGACGGGCCGGATAGCGTATTGGTGATGGCAGAAAACGATGAATTACGGCAAAATCGCCTTAATTTACTCGGTTTAATCCGCAACTATGCTCTGATCCTCGGAGACTTCGGGGCAATTGTTAAAGGCATTTAAGAGCCTGTTTTAAATGTCCTCCTGGCCTCCAATTTGGGGGGAAACTGAGTGAAAGTCCCCCAGTATTGCCGGAGCTTTAGTGAAGAGATTTAGGGGGCTGAACAAAACTGCTAAACACGTTCTAAGCAATAAGGTTCAGGGAATGAAAATGACTCATACAAACAGGTTATTGTTCTCATTCCCAGATTAAATTAACGTTGTATTTTTTGAAATTTTCGTCTTTGCTAATGACGGAAAAATTATGTTGCTGAGCCTGGGCAATAATCATACGGTCAAAAGGATCTCGATGATGCAAGGGCAAATTGCGACAAGCTTCCAAATGTTGCCATGTGATATTCAAAACTAAAATATTGAGATCAGCAAGTAAATTCTCTAGATCAGTAAAAGCGTAATTAAGCCTTAGTTTGTTGATGTTGAGTTTAATGGCAATCTCCCAGAGAGATACAATGCTGACATAAACTTTTGGCTTGGCTTCAATCAAACTCTTGAGATGTAATGGTAGTTTTATATCATTATCTAAAAACCACAAAAGCGTGTGGGTGTCCAGTAGCATTTACATATACTCCTGCATTTCTTCCAAAGGAGCATCAAAGTCATCTGCCATCCAAATTTTCCCCTTTAGAACACCTGCTTGACGATATTTTTTTTGTCCATCATTGGTTACTGGACTGACTGGTGGTTGCTTAGTCAGCAGAAATTCGACAAAGTGTTCTACTTCAATTTTCATGGCATCGGGGAGAGCATTGATCTTTTCCATTAGGGCTGTGTCTGTCATGGGATTGCTCCTTAATTTTGACTTTGTATCGATTCTAAGCTGACTTTTTTGGTAGTTGCCATCCCTAAACTCGACAGGTTGCTAGACTTTTGATGCTAGTTTGCCAGGTTGTTAAATCAGCCAAAGCTCGATCTCGATATTGACCGTAACGTTCTTGCTTATTACGAATCCGCTGGGGCAATTCCGGTAAAATGCCAAAATTGGGCGGCATGGGCTGGAAATGTTTGGGGGAAGCGGAACTGATGAAGTTAAATAAAGCTCCCATCATGGTGGTGGCCGGCAATGTGAGCAAAGGTAAACCCAACGCCAACCGGGCCGCATTGGTTCCCGCTAACCATCCCCCCGCTGTAGCCGCGGCATAACCCTCCGTTCCGACTAACTGCCCCGCTGCAAATAAAGTCTGGCGATCGCCGAAATGGAGACTAGCGGTCAGAAGTTGGGGGGAATTGATAAAAGTATTGCGGTGCATTATCCCCATGCGAACAAACTCAGCGTTTTCCAAACCGGGAATCAAGCGGAAAACCCGTCCCTGTTCTCCCCAGCGTAAATTGGTCTGAAAACCCACCATATTCCACAATTGTCCTGCCTTATCTTCCTGGCGCAATTGCACCACTGCATAGGGCTTTTTCTCCTTGTTAGCAGGATCTCGAAAATCCCCCAAACGGGCATCAAATAGACCAACGGGCTTTATGGGGCCGTAACGCATGGTGTCTTCTCCCCGCTGGGCCAACTCTTCTATGGGTAAACATCCCTCAAAAAACTTAGCTGTTTCTCGGTCAAAGTCCTTCAGGGGAGCTTGTTCGGCCTCACACAATGCCTGCCAAAAATTGAGATATTGCTCTCGGTTAAAGGGGCAGTTGAGATAGGCCGCCTCCCCTTTGTCATAACGGGAAGCAAAAAAAGCTACTTCTTTATTGATGGAATCCCCTACCACAATGGGACTGGCCGCATCGAAAAAGCTTAGGTATTCCATGCCGGTGAATTGTTGCAAATCCTCCGTTAGCGCTGGGCTAGTGAGGGGTCCCGTAGTCAGCACTGTAATACCTTCCCTGGGAATTTCCGTTACTTCCCCCCGCCGTAATTCCACCAGGGGATGGCTGGCCACTTGCTCTGTCAAAGACCGGCTAAAAATTCCCCGGTCCACCGCCAAAGCACCCCCAGCTGGCACTGCATGGCGATCCGCTGTGGTAATAATGAGAGAATTCAACTGCCGTAATTCTGTTTGCAAAAGTCCCGCTGCCCGATCGCCAGCTTTGGCCCCAAAGGAATTGCTACAGACCAACTCCGCCAAATCCTCACTGTGGTGGGCTGGACTCAGACGTTCGGGGCGCATTTCCGTCAAAATAACTGGAACTCCTGCTTGGGCAATTTGCCAGGCGGCCTCCGTACCCGCTAAGCCTCCACCGATAACATGGATGGGCGTTAAAGTGGTCATAGGGAACTTTGAAAATTCAAAAATAGTTAGAGACTAACATTTTAAAGCAGGGGACAGTCTACCGCCCAAGGAGAAGGCCCCATCTCCTGAAGAATGGAATTTTCCTTGTCTTGATCAATGTTTGACCTTGGAACCCATGCCTATCATTCCTAGCCCCAAAGTCCTGTTAGTGGATGATCAGCGGGAAAATCTTGTTGCTCTGTCACAGGCCCTGGATTCCCTGCCAGTGGAAATAATCACCGCTAACTCCGGCCAAGAGGCGATCGCCACCGCCGCCACCACAGAATTTGCCTTGATGATTTTGGCCCAGGAAATGTCTGAATTGGACGGGCTAAACACCGCTAAAATTCTTCGTTCTTTTCCCCTGGCTGAACAAACTCCAATTATTTTTCTAGCTCGGCAAGAAATTATCACCAAAGCAATAGCAGAAATAAATATTTTGGGGTTGGTTGACTTTCTGGCACAACCGCCTAACCAAAATTTTCTTCAGGTGAAAGCTAAACTTTATTTGCAGCTTTTCCAGCAAAAACAAACTCTGCAATACTATAATAATTGCCTAGAAAATTCAGTTAAATCTGTTCATTTTGATGTAAAAAATAATCATTCAGAACAACTCAGTGAAATAATTTTAGCCAATATTTCCGATACTGTCTTTGTCACTGATTTATCCGGAAAATTTACTTTTATTTGTTCAAATATTGATAACATCTTCGGCTATTCCTTGGCGGAAGTAAACGCCATGGGAACCGTAGAAACGCTCCTGGGTGATTTTAGATTTAACGAATATGAGTTAAAAGAAAAAGGGGAATTAAAAAATTTACGGCATGATGTTCAAGATAAACAAGGTAAAATTCATTATTTACTCATCAATCTTAAGAAAGTCGCTATTAATGGAGGTATTTATCTTTATAGTTGTCGGGATATTTCAGAATGGGCTCGAAAGGAACAAGCCATTAGAAACAGTGAAGCCAATTTCCGAGACATTTTTGCCAGCATCAAGGACGGGCTATTAGTTCTAGATCAAGATAACTACATTTGTTATGCCAATGCCCAGGCAGTGAAACTTCTTAACTGTACTTTGGAAGAATTAGTGGGAACCATTGGCAGTCCATTGGAAGATACGGAATTTAGCCTACCAGTAGACGACGGCACTATTTACACGGTGGATGTTAGTGTAACCGAAATTACATGGTATGGACAAACCGCAAAGTTAGTCTCTTTACGGGATATTAGCGACCGCAAACGCATGGAGAACCAATTGCGGGAAAATCAGAATAAATACTATCGTCTTTTAGAAAATCTTGACAATGGAGTAATAGTACACAATGCCAATGCCGAAATTGTTTATGCTAATCCTAAAGCAGAATCTTTCCTCGGTTTAACAGATTTAGAAGGCAGGGATATTGATGATGAATATTGGATATTTTTTGATAAAGAAGGAGAAAAATTAGAAAAAGAGGAATTTCCTGTGGCCCAGGTTTTAGCCGACCAATCTTCCTTAAAAAATTTTGAAATGGGTATTTATCGTCCCGACACTGATCAATTACTCTGGGCGTATATTAATGCTTATCCTGAATTCTATAATGAAGACACCATTCAGGAAATAATAGTAACTTTTTCTGATATTACTGAACGCAAGTTGGCAGAAATTCAACTAAAAACTATTAACGAAAACCTAGAAGTTCTTATTGAAGAGAGAACCAGTGAGCTGGAAAGTAGCAATAGCCAATTATTGCAGGAAATTATCGAGAAAGAACAGGTGAGTATTACCCTTACCACCCAGGAGGCAAAATATAGGGCTTTAGTCCGAGATGCCGGTGATGCAATTATTTTAATTACCATTGACTTCATTGTCCTAGAAGTCAATTATCGGGCTGTGGAGTTGAGTGGTTATGATCAAGAAGAATTAATTGGGCATTCTTTGCTTGACCTTAGGCTATTGACCCCAGAGTTTTATGCTCAACAAAGACACTTTTGGCGCACTCTTAAAAGGAAACAAATTTCCCAATTAACCGATGTCAGACTTGTAAAAAAATCTGGAGAATTAATTTCCGTTGACATTTCCGCCAGTGTAATTACCTATGAAAATCACTCAATTGTTCAGTGCATAGTCCACGATATAACCCTCCAAAAGACCATTCAAGCCCAATTGCAACGGGAAAATTATTTTCGTCGGCAATTATTGGAAAAAATGGTGGAAGGATTATTTGTTTGTTATGAAGTTGAGCAGTTTCCCTTCCTGCAATTTACTGTGTGGAATCCGATGATGAAAAATATCACTGGCTATAGTCAAGAAGAAATCAATCAATGCGGCTGGTATGAAACTCTTTATTCCCATGGACAGCCTCAAGAGGCAGTAAGGGTGAGAATGAAGGCAGTGGCCTTAGGGTTAGATATGGTCAAGGAAGAGTGGCAAATTATCCGTCGGGATGGAGCTTTGCGTACCGTTGAAATTTCCACTGCCTTGATCACTTCAAATAATCAGACCAATATCCTTGCGGTGATTCAAGACATAACAGATCAAAAACGACAGCTACAAATTATTCAAAATAACGAAGCTACTCTCCGTTGTATTGTGGAAAATCTGCCAATTTTCTTTGGTATGAGAACAATAAACTTTAGTAATTGGTATTATATTAATCCATCTTTTGAAAGTTTGACGGGTTATACTCCAGATGAAATGTATGAAGATCCCCTGCTATGGCAAAAAATTCATCGGGAAGAATATGCAGAAAATCTAGAACAGGCACGTCCTAACCTGGGGGAGTGGACTATTTTTTCTATGGAGAAAAAAGACGGCACACAAATTTGGGCGCAAACAGTAGAATTTTTAGTTGATGATCTATCGGACACTGCTCGGGTGGTGGTGTTTGGACAAGATATTACTGACATTAAACGAGCGGAAATCGAAACCCTGAGATCTTTGGTCAAAGAACGGCAACTAAATGAAGCTAAAAGTCAGTTTGTTGATATTGTGTCCCACGAATTTCGTACTCCTTTAACTTCTATTATTGGTTTTGGAGAGTTATTATCCAAATATTTTGATCGTCTTTCTACAGAGAAAAAACAACAATATATTAACAATATCCAAAATTCTAGCCAACGGCTGAAACAACTAATTGATGATGTGCTTTCCATTAGTCGCTATGATGCCAATAAGATAGAAATTGAGCTAGGTAACATTAACCTAAGGAACTTAGCTAACGATTTAATCGAGAATTTTAGCTGTGGCCTGGGCAGTGAACATAATTTCGAGCTTAACTACCATCTCAAGCCGGACGAACACTCCCTGGTGGATGTGAGACTACTCCGCCATATTTTGGAAAATATTTTAAGTAATGCCATTAAATATTCGGCCCCGGGTAGCACTATCACCCTAGATATTAGTAAGGATGAAGAGCATTTACTTTTCCAAGTACGGGACGAAGGCATTGGTATTCCCCTCCAGGACCAGGAAAAACTGTTTGAAGCTTTCCATCGTGCCAGCAACGTGGGGGACATTCCCGGTACTGGTTTGGGATTGAGCATTGTTAAACGCTATGTGGAATTTCAGGGAGGGACAATCGAGGTGATATCGATGCCAGGAAAAGGGACCACAATGGTGATCAAATTGCCCCTAAACCCTGCCCCGATCATCCAGATTGCTCAGGGGGAAACCGATCGCCTGAGTTGAGTTTCTAGATAAACCAGGAGGGCATTGATATCGGCGGGGTTAACGCCCCCAATGCGACCGGCTTGACCAATGGTGAGGGGTTGGAACTGGGTTAGTTTTTCCCTTGCTTCCATGGATAGGGTTTCAATGGCCATGTAATTTAAGCCGGGGGGCAAACGTTTTTGGCTATGGCGGCTCACCTGTTCAATTTGGGTTTGTTGCCGCTTAATGTAGCCGGAATATTTGATTTCGATTTCCACGCTGGTTTTTTCCTCCGGTTTTAATTCCTCGTTACCCAACTGAAATTTTTCTAAATCTGGATAATGAAATCCAGGTCGTCGTAGTAACTCCGCCAGCACAATGGAGCCTTTAATTTTCTGTTGGGTATAATCAGCAATTTCTTTACCCACTGCATCTTGCTCTTTGATGCGGGTACTGTACAGTCTTTCTTTTTCGGCGGTGATGTTAGCTTGTTTGGTTTGGAATAGGTCCCAACGGCGATCGTCAATTAAGCCAATTTCCCTTCCCAGAGGGGTTAACCTTTGATCGGCATTGTCGGAACGTAAAATTAAGCGGTACTCGGAACGGCTGGTGAGCATCCGGTAGGGTTCCCGCAAATCTTTGGTGCATAAATCATCAATTAATGTACCCAGATAACTTCCCTCCCGGGAGAAGATGATCAATGATTTTCCTTGACAATGACGGGCCGCATTGATCCCCGCCACCAGACCCTGGGCCGCCGCTTCTTCATAGCCAGTGGTGCCGTTAATTTGCCCAGCACAAAATAGTCCTGCCACTTTTTTGGTCATCAAACTGGGATAACACTGGGTAGCCGGTAAAAAGTCGTATTCCACTGCGTAAGCGGGGCGCAACATGACACAATTTTCCAACCCCGGTAGAGTTTGTAGCATGGCCAATTGCACATTTTCCGGTAGCCCCGTGGAAAAACCTTGAATATACAATTCAGGAATGTCTCGACCTTCCGGCTCGATAAAAATTTGGTGACTTTCTTTGTCAGCGAAACGAACAATTTTATCTTCGATGGAAGGACAATAACGGGGCCCCTTAGAGTCAATAAAACCGCCATAAATGGGAGATAAATGGAGATTATCTTTAATTAATTGGTGGGTCTTAGCTGTTGTTCTGGTCAAATAACAATTCATTTGCTCCCGCTCTACCCACACTTCCGGGTCAAAGCTAAACCAACTTACCTGTTCATCTGGGGGTTGGGGCTCTAATTTGTCATAATCTACTGATCGCCGATCAACCCTGGCCGGAGTTCCCGTTTTTAACCTGCCAGTTTCAAAGCCCAGTTCATTCAAAGTTTCCGTTAGGCCTACTGCCGCAAATTCGCCGGCCCGCCCCGCTGGCATGGACTTATTACCAATCCAAATTTTGCCCCCCAGGAAAGTCCCTGTCGTAATCACCACCGACTGGGCTCCAAAGCAAGCGCCAAAGTAGGTCTGCACACCTTGAATCTCATCATTGTCCCCCAACACCAAATCCGTCACCATCCCTTCCCGAATGGATAGATTAGGTTGATTTTCAACGATATTTTTCATCACCGCCGCATATTCCCGCTTATCCGTTTGGGCCCGCAATGCCCACACCGCCGGCCCCCGGGAAATATTTAACACCCGCTTTTGCAGATAGGTACGGTCGGCCATTTTGCCAATTTCCCCCCCCAGTGCATCTACTTCATGGGTTAACTGAGATTTAGCCGGCCCTCCCACTGCAGGGTTACAGGGTTGCCAAGCAATGCGGTCTAAGTTGAGGGTTAACAGTAGGGTGCGACAGCCCAACCGAGCCGTGGCCAAGGCCGCCTCACAACCCGCATGGCCTGCCCCCACCACGATGACATCAAATTGGTCTTGGAATTCCACTGGCGATCGAAGGGTCATGGCAACTAAAAAGCTTTGACAATAACTTGGGATGAACTCATTTTCCAGTGTAGTCTGGGCCCCGGTGCCCTGGAAATTTGGGGCAAAAAAATCGCACCCCGGTTAAAAGATGCGATCGCCAAAACGCAGAAGTTTTTTTAAGTAGATGGCTTGGTCAAGAATCTGTTTTGTAGACTTTCGATCCGTCCTCCTGAACATCTACTCAGCAAGAGAAACATTATTTGTCTTGCCATTGCGAGAAGCTGAGGGAGTTGGAGACAGACCCCGTAGCATTAAGCTTAAATCAACGACACACAGACTAAGCTGGCTGATTACTCAACGACAACTTTGCCTACCATGCCAGCGCCCCGGTGGGGTTCACAGTAGTAGGTGTAGGTGCCGGGCTCAGTGAAGGTGGAGGTGAAGCTTTCTCCAGCGGCAAAGGCCAAGCCTTTGTGGGAGAGCTTAGCAGCGGTGTCAGCATCCACACCATCGGCGGCAAACACAATGTTATGAGGGGAGAGTTTGTTGTTAACCCATTTGACTTCCTCTCCAGCTTTGATGGTGACGGTGCTGGGTTCAAAAACTAGGGCACCACTGTCAGAACCCATTTTCACTGTTGCATTGGCAGCGGCAGCGGGGCTCACGGATAAAAAGAAACTGGAGACCACCAGCAGAAGGCCAGCGAGGATTGTTAAAAACTTTTTAGACATACTTCTTGGCGATTGTATCTATAGGGACTTGTGGTTGAACGGGCCGGGGTAACGCCCTACTCCGTGCCCAAAAAGGCGATCAGGGACGTTTTTCCTTTCTTCTGCCCATGGTATCACAATGTTTGACAGCCCGTCGTAGATTATACAGCCTCAGCCCCGGGCGGATAGAACAGGCTCATTTCTCGTTCTACCTGAATAGTACTTTGTCGAAAATGCTTGGTTGTTCTAGCTATATTTACTGAACTTTAGATGGGGATTTTTTGCTACCCACGGTAATTCCTGAATTTTCTTTGTTTTTGGCGATCGCCGTCATAAAAATTAGCTTGCTATCCCTTCAATGTAGATGATAATAGGAATAGCCCAGTAGGCCCAGTGGTGTTTTTTGTGGGCTGAAGTCGCTCCCTGAGTTAGATTGGGCAACCGCTATGAATCCTTACAAATTTTTTCGTTTAATCATTTTTTCCCGCCGTCGTTCTGCTGATAACGGTGGTTTTGCCTTGCCGATGGCCATTATGGTTGGCCTAGTGCTAACAGTGATTGGCATTGTGATGATGCAAAGGTCAATGTTTCAGCAAAATGACTCCAGTAGCAAAGCAGCTACAGATAAAGCTCAAAATGCCGCCGAAGCTGGTGTGACAAGGATTGTGAATCTACTAAACGAACCGCGGAGAAGGTTCCTTGCCACTCTTCCAGCCTGCGTTAACCCATCCCTACGCACCGCGGGACAAGCCTGTAGCGATGTCAGCACAGGAACCGACACCGTCGTTCCCAACTGGCAAAATTTGAGTACAACCCAGATTCGTAATTGGTCCGGTGCTGATGTTGCTTGCAAAACAATTGATAGTACAGTCTTGACGGATGTTCAAACCATATCTAATAGCGCTGCTTGGCAATCCTTACCCCAAGGGAAATTCCGATTAGTTGGTTACAAATATACGGATGCGAATGGGGCAATTCTCCCTCCAGGTGATGTACCTATTCCCAATGGGGGGGTCGGAATTTTGACCGTCGAAGGTACTGTTAACGAAGGCCAAGCAAATGAGGCGAAATCTAGAATTGAAGTCAAAATTCCAGTTAAACCCGGCCCCCCAGAAACCATCAGCGTACCTGGGCTTTGGGTAACGGATGCCGCCAGCGATGGAAGCATCGTCGGCAATAATACCATTGCAGGAGATGTGCTAGTCAACGACTGTAATGGAAACCTTGCTGGAGTTTCCTTTCCCACCGGTAGTGCCTACACAGCAAAGTTTACCAACCTGGATATGCCAGCGGTGCCACCACTACCGGGCACATGCTCCAATATTGCCACGATCAACGATACCCTAACCCTTCCTCGTACTACTGGTGCTACTCCCGATGCCCCAACGACAGTGACCCTAAATAATGGTAGTACGGTCCCGGCCTATGTCTACTGTATAGGCAATATTAATCTGAATGGAGGCGGTAAAACCCTCACAGTTAATACTCTTGACTCATCTAATCAGCGACATATGGTCATTTTTCATGTGACTGGTAATGTCAACGTCCAGGGGAACGCCAAAATACTCCATGAATGTCCGATGACAGGTAATCCAGTTAATTGCACAGCCTACCCTAACTATCGGATCACAGACTTTAACATTTATGGAAGAGCGCCAGCTCCCACTGGGGGTGGCCCTTTGCCCCAAATTTGTTTGGCTGGCGGCTCCTATGTTGATGCTTTTGTTCTTGCGCCAGAATATGAATATGGTGTAGCTGGTGGGGGTGGCAATGGTGGTGTTCGAGGTACTGTGATGGTTAAACAAATTAGTAATTCCACCGGCTGTGGTTCTAGTACAAACAACGTAGTTATTACCCAAACTGGAAATTGGGAAGATCAGGTGCAAGGTATTAAACCCCAAGCTACAGCCCCAATATTAGGCTCCTTGTCGGGTTGGTCAGCTAAGCCGACGCAATAGCATAGACCACAATCATTTGACCCTTCAGCCTGCTCCGGATCGATTCGATCTGGGGCATTTTTGTCTAAACCTTGGCTTTGGCAAACAATTCATTAACCGTAAAGCTTAACTGGGGCAATAAATCATCCTCCACCAATTGATCACCTTGGTAAGTAATAGGGGGAAGATCTGGGGCAAAAATAGTCAAAGTACTATGGCGATCACTAATAATCCAAACCCGTTCTACTCCAGCAGCTAGATAATCCAACGCTTTTTGGGTCATAGCTTCAAAGGATTGACCGGGGGAAATAATTTCCACCACCAATTCCGGGGCCACGGGGCAAAAGTCATTTTCCAGGGCAAAAGGAGCCAATTTTTGGTCAGAAATGTAGGTAACATCAGGCACCGGGGCCCAATCTTGCCCATCCTTTTGCAGACAAATGCCCCATTCGGGATAGGCTTCGCCAGGCAAAGGACAATCTTGGCTATTTCCCCAATCAGACAGGAGAAAGAGTAACGTTCTTTGAAGACTGGAATGGATTCTTTTTGGTGACATTTTGGCGATCGCCATTCCGTCCTGTAATTCGTAGTTAACTTCCCCTTCCGGTAAACGGGAAAATTCCTCCAGAGTGAGGGAGGGAGGAGTGATGGTTTGACCCATGGCAGTGTCTCTTAAACGATTACTTTCCAAACTAGCAAATTCATCATGGTGAATATTTTGCGGTGATCCTCCTAGGGCCAGGGGGTTGTCGTAATTATGAGAATTACGTTACATTTAGTTAAGATTTTGTTACAAAACCCCGTTGTCAACAAGATTAATCAATTCCACGGTGTCGGAGAGCTAATCCTCCATGACGGCGTTCAGTCTCCGTTCCACAACTAACCGATTACACTAAATCCTACGACCGTCTTAACTTTTAAAGTGAGCTAACATATGAAATTTTCCTGGAGAACTGCCCTACTTTGGTCCCTACCCCTGTTGGTAGTCGGCTTTTTCTTCTGGCAGGGGAGCTTTGGAGGGGCAGATGCCAACCTCGGTTCCAACACTGCCAACACCCGCATGACCTATGGCCGCTTCCTCGAATATGTGGATGCTGGCCGCATCACCAGTGTGGATTTATATGAAAATGGCCGCACGGCGATCGTGCAAGTTAGCGACCCAGAAGTAGACCGGACCCTCCGTTCCCGGGTTGACCTCCCCACCAATGCCCCGGAATTGATTGCCCGTTTACGGGACTCCAACATTCGCCTTGATTCCCACCCTGTCCGCAACAATGGCATGGTTTGGGGTTTTGTGGGTAACTTGATTTTCCCCGTGCTTTTGATTGCTTCCCTCTTTTTTCTCTTCCGCCGTTCCAGCAACATGCCTGGAGGCCCCGGCCAAGCCATGAACTTTGGTAAATCCAAAGCCCGCTTCCAAATGGATGCCAAAACCGGTGTCATGTTTGACGATGTGGCCGGTATTGACGAAGCCAAGGAAGAATTGCAAGAGGTGGTAACTTTCCTTAAACAGCCCGAACGCTTTACCGCTGTAGGAGCAAAAATTCCCAAAGGGGTACTGCTGGTGGGCCCTCCCGGTACTGGTAAAACCCTCCTCGCCAAGGCGATCGCCGGGGAAGCCGGAGTTCCTTTCTTCAGCATTTCTGGTTCTGAGTTCGTGGAAATGTTTGTCGGCGTTGGTGCATCCCGGGTGCGGGACTTGTTCAAAAAAGCCAAAGAGAATGCCCCCTGCTTGATCTTCATTGATGAGATTGATGCCGTGGGTCGTCAACGGGGTGCTGGTATTGGTGGTGGTAACGATGAACGGGAACAAACCCTCAACCAGTTACTAACCGAGATGGATGGCTTTGAAGGCAATACGGGCATTATTATCATTGCCGCCACTAACCGCCCTGACGTGCTAGATTCTGCCTTGATGCGTCCAGGTCGTTTCGATCGCCAAGTGATGGTGGATGCCCCTGACTACTCTGGTCGTAAGGAAATTTTAGAAGTCCACGCCCGCAATAAAAAGTTAGCACCGGAAGTTTCCATCGACTCCATTGCCCGCCGTACTCCTGGTTTCAGTGGCGCTGACTTGGCCAATTTATTGAATGAAGCCGCCATTCTCACGGCCCGCCGTCGTAAATCCGCCATCACTCTGTTGGAAATTGATGATGCTGTGGACCGGGTTGTGGCCGGTATGGAAGGCACTCCCTTAGTAGATAGTAAAAGTAAGCGGCTAATTGCCTATCACGAGGTGGGCCACGCCATTGTGGGCACATTGTTAAAAGACCATGATCCCGTGCAAAAAGTCACCCTCATTCCCCGGGGTCAAGCCCAAGGTTTGACCTGGTTCACCCCCAACGAAGAGCAGGGTTTAACCACCAAAGCCCAACTGATGGCCCGTATTGCTGGAGCGATGGGCGGTCGAGCCGCTGAAGAGGAAGTTTTTGGCGATGACGAAGTAACCACTGGGGCTGGTGGTGACCTACAACAGGTAACCGAAATGGCTCGCCAGATGGTAACTCGTTTTGGCATGAGCAACCTTGGTCCCATTTCCCTGGAGAGTTCAGGTGGGGAAGTATTTCTGGGCGGTGGCTTAATGAACCGTTCTGAATACTCCGAAGAAGTAGCCACCCGCATTGATGCCCAAGTACGGCAATTGGCTGAACAGGGTCACCAAATGGCTCGCAAAATCGTCCAAGAACAACGGGAAGTGGTCGATCGCCTGGTGGATCTTTTAATTGAGAAAGAAACCATTGATGGGGAAGAATTTCGGCAAATTGTGGCGGAATACGCCGAGGTTCCCGTCAAGGAACAGTTAATTCCCCAACTATAAAATTTCCCTTTTCCAACCAATTTATCATGGTCAGCAAGGCCCTGATTCTTCGGAACAGGGCTTTTTTCTTGCGTTCTATTCTTTATTCTTCTGTGCCTAAAACATCTTTCAAGGCAGTGCGGGCGGCGAGGTGATTGCGGGTGGACATGAGAATTTCTGCTTCCCTTTGTAATCTTTCAGCAGTGTCCTGCAATTCCAACAAACTTTGTTGTTCACTGGCAACGCCATAAAGATTGCCTGCGACCCAATAGGACAATTCCACCGGCAACACGGGCAAATCATCGGGCAATTCCAAGTTCTGATCCGTCAACTTGGCCGAAAGGCTAACTACGTCATGCAACAGGCGATCAACTTCTTTAGCTAAGCCATGGAGATCCTGCCCCGTATATTTGTCGTCAATCCATTCCACCAAACCGACTCGGTAGGGCTTTTCCCGCACATATTCCAGCACTCGAAACCGTTGTTGCCCCAAAGTTAAAACCTTCATCCGGTCATCGGGTAACCTTTGGTAGCGCAATACTTCTGCACAGCAACCCACGTCGGAAATTTCCCCTGTGCTGGGATCAATCATCAACACCCCAAAACGGCGATCGTCTTCCAAGATGGTGTTCATCATCATCCGATAGCGGTACTCGAAAATGTGCAAGGGCAGGGGTCGCCCAGGGAAAAGCACAACTTCAGGCAGTGGAAAAAGAGGAAGTTCCCTAATTGCAACGGAGGATGCCATCTTAATGTTTCGTAATGTTAAGCAACGTACTTCAAATGATAAAGGATTGGGGACTATTTACCCAGTAAGCGCACGCAACCGATCCCGCCAAAGTAAAGCCCCAGCACCGCCCCAGCTAGAAGGGACTGGGTCAGGGGGTCCGTGGAAGGGGTGAGAATTGCCCCCAGCACCATCGCCCCCAAAATGACAAAGCGCCAGCCCTTGAGCATTTGTTCGGAGGAAACGATGCCCAAAAAGCCGAGAACCACTTGAATAATCGGAATTTGAAAAGCTAGCCCGGTGCTAAACATCAACAGCAGCACAAACTCAAAATATTTATCAATCGACCAGAGTTGCTCCACCACATCCGCTCCGTAGCTGACAAAAAACTTGAGTGCGGCGGGGATAAGGGCATAGTAAGCAAAGCCCAGTCCAGCAAAAAAAAGTACACTGGAGCCTAGCACCACCGGTCCCAGTAATCGGCGTTCCCGACGGGTTAAACCGGGTAGAACGAATTGAATAATTTGGTAGAGGATAAAGGGGCTCATCACCAGAATGCCGCTGTAGCCTGCCACTTTGACGGAAACGAAAAAGAATTCCCCTGGGGAGAGCTGCAGAAATTTCACTGTACCTGCCGGGACTTGAAGCCATTGCACCAAGGGTTTAACGAAAATAAAGCAGGACACCACCCCGGTCAAGACCGCCCCCAAGGACAGAAAAATACGAGTTCTGAGTTCGTCGAGGTGATCAAACAAAGACATTTCCACGTCATCGGGCACTTCGTCCAAATAATCGGGGGCAGTTTCCGCGGAAGTGATGTTATCAAGCTGGGTTGACATGGTTTCAGGGCAAGGAAAACAAGTTGCCCCTATTCTGACATTCTCCTGGCACTGATTGCGATGACATGGCAGTTAGCTAGGCGATCGCCATTTGCTCGGCTATGACGGGTTTGCCTAAAATTGGTCCGCCCTCAGATCAGAATAATTGCCCAAAAACGAAAATTTAGGTGCGATAATCTTTAAATTATTCTTGAATATAAAAGGAACAGCAAAAAATATGAAATATTACTGATTTTCTTGATTTTTATGTTCCAAAATTAATCTCAAATAAGAAAAAAGAAATAAAAGATAAATCAGAAAAGTGAATTACTATTTTTTATTGACATGCTAGAATGTAATCTTTTAGTTTTCTCTATATATCATTCTTATTGCTCCAAGCGCCTAGAATTATTATGAACGTTTCCAAAATTGCAGTTTTCGGTTTAGGAGTTATGGGCAGTCCTATAGCTCAAAACCTAGTTAAAAATGGTTATCAAACAGTTGGTTATAACCGCACCCTAGAGCGTCCTTCTGTCCAGGAAGCAGCAAAGGCAGGGGTTAAAGGTGTTACTAGCATTGCGGTGGCGGCGGCAAATGCAGATATTATTCTCACCTGTGTTGGAGATGAAAAAGATGTTCAACAGCTTATTTTAGGTTCGGGAGGGATTGCTGAATACGCTAAATCCCAAGCCTTAATAATTGATTGCAGTACCATTGGTAAAACTGCAGCTTATGAACTAGCTACAAATTTAAAACTCCAGGGTTTACGCTTTTTGGATGCGCCGGTAACAGGAGGTGACGTTGGCGCAATCAACGGTACGTTAACGATTATGGTGGGGGGTGATATTTCGGATTTTGAAGAAGCTTTACCTGTCCTTAAATCCATAGGACAAAAAATAGTCCACTGTGGTCCCAGTGGCAGTGGTCAAGCTGTTAAGCTTTGTAATCAGGTACTTTGTGGCATCCATGCGATCGCCGCTGCGGAAGCTATACAACTTTCTGAGCAGTTGGGGATTGCCCCAGAGTTAGTAATTGATACTTGTGGCAGTGGGGCGGCGGGTTCCTGGGCCTTAACTAATTTAGCACCGAAAATGTCGGAGGCTGATTTTGCCCCAGGCTTTATGGTCAAACATCTTCTTAAGGATCTACGCCTCGTCCGGGAAGCCGCTGAAAATGGCCCATTACCAGGGGTTACGTTGGCAGAAAGCTTGTTTACATCGGTTCAATTATTGGGGGGAGAAGACCAGGGTTCCCAAGCCATTATCCGTGCCTACCGCGAAGCTTAGATTACTTTTAGCAAAGTAAAAGAAGACAAAAAATAGATGCCCATTAAAGCAATTTAATCTTGATTAATTGAAATTACTCTAGAAAGAATAATGGATGTTAAAAAATATTTTTACGCCCCACTATACCAAATTAAAAGTGCCCATTCACTCAACAACTATTGATGATAAAAACTTTATATGATTTTGATCTAAATCAAGGAATTGAATATTTACAATCCCAGGATGACCGACTTGGTACTTTAGTTACTGGGTTAGAAGTTTGCTCATTAACCCATCATCCACCTCGAACCAGTCTCTTGGAGGCGATCGCCTGGGGGATTATCGGTCAACAAATCAATACTAATACGGCGCAAATGTTATTCCAAAGATTTTTGGACTATGGCCAACCCAAAGGATGGACCGCACAAACCTTAGCTAATGTGGACCCAGAATTATTGAGAGAACTAGGTATTTCCCGTTATAAAACTCGCTATTTAAAAACTTGGGCGATCGCCTTACAAAATAATTTTCCTTCTTTACCTGAATTGGAAACCTGGGATGACCGGGCCATCGTTGAACAGTTAACAGCTATTAAAGGAATTGGTCCCTGGACAGCGCAACTATTTCTTCTATTTCGTCTTCGTCGTCAGGATATTTTACCTAATCAAGATTTAGGAATTCGGATTGCAATTCAAAAATTGTATCAATTGCCCGATCGCCCTAATCCAAAGCAAGTGTCCGAATACGGCAAAAACTGGCAGCCCTATCGCAGTCTGGCTAGTTGGTATTTGTGGCGGAGTTTGTCGGCAACGGTTAGCCAGATTCACTTGTAGGCGTTAGCGCTGAAATTTTTCTAGTAAAAACCTAACACCATTGTTCCCTGAGAATCTCTGCAATGCGGCGGGCCGCTCCAGCTTGTCCCAGCCTTTCCCGGCCATTACAGGCGATCGCCTCTAGTCGCCCAGCATCATGGATTACTTGTTGTAAAGCTTCCCCAGTTTGGTCAGGACTATTCAACAAAATTAAGGATTCTCCCAAAAGCCAGGTTTGACGGCGCGCAAAATAGGGATTGTATTGGGGGCCTTGTCCGGGAAAACTAATCACTGGTTTCCCCAACCCGACAAATTGTTCTGTGGCGGTACCGGCCATGGCGATCGCCGCTTGGGCATGGTGCAAACAATCGGCAAACTGCTGTTGGCTAAAAACCAGCCGGGCATGATCTTTTTGGAAAACTGGCCCTTTAATCAAGCAAGAAACTTTGTTGGTCAAAAGTTCCACGGCATTATCTTCCAGTCGTTGCCAACCTTGGGTTTCCAGTTCAGCCATCAACGGTGGTAAGGGCAAGGAAGGGGTGATTGCCGCCAGGAAAGTTATGGAAGCATCGGCAAAATGGGCTAACACAATGGTTAAACTTTCCATAATCAAGGCCCAATTGCGTTCCATTTCCGGCGATCGGGAACCGGGTAAAAGGGTAATGGTTAAACTTTGTCCTGGCTGCAACGGTTGGGGCTTGTAATCCTGCGGGTTTAAACCGTCCATCATTGGATTGCCCACGGCATAACTTGCCACACCTTCGTTTAACAAATTTTCATGGGTGAGGCGATCGCGGGGAAAGACCGCTGTGCAATTTTTCCTCGTCATTAACCACCGTTCCCAGGGATAGTAGGCGGAACCAAGCCATTTTTCCCAAGCTCGGGTACTAGGTAACCATGCCCCAGCAGGGGAGCGCAGATAATATTCCGACTTAGCTGTACCCACAAAAGCGTAATCACCCCGGCCCAACCAAGCGAGGGCCAGGGGCACTATGTCCCCCACCGCTAGAACTTTCCCCCCCTGGGCTGTCCATTGTTTCAAACTGCCTAACTGGGCTTTGGTTAGTCCCCATAAGCCTCCCTGAACGTCCCGCCATAATTCCCTGGCATCCATGTTGTTAAAGCCGCCGGAGGGCATGGTTTTCACCGGACCAATCAGGGGAATATTTAAACGTCGATAACTGTTGCCTTCCCCCACCAGGGGCAATCCCACCAATATTTCCCCAGGCTCCATCCCCGCCAACTCACTCCAAGCCTGGCCAATGCTGACGGCGATCGCATCCTCTCCGTGCCCATTGCTGAGCAGTAGAATCTTCGGCAACATCCAACACTCCCATCCGTTACACTAAAAATAAGCAGAGTATTAAGAATTATTAAATAAGTATCACCATGGGTTGGGAATTTTTTTCGCTAGAGACATTGCAGGAATTGGCCCGCCAATATGGTTACGGAGCCGTATTCTTTGGCATTGCCTTGGAAAATGCAGGCATTCCCATCCCTGGAGAAACCATAACCCTGTTGGGGGGCTTTTTGGCCGGCAGTGGAGATTTAAGTTATGGCGGGGTGTTAATCGCGGCGATCGCCGGGGCCGTGTTGGGGGACAGTTGTGGTTACTGGGTGGGACGCTGGGGCGGTTGGCCCTTACTAACCAGGGCGGCCCAACTGTTCAACATTCCCCAGGAAAAACTAGACCAAGCCCGGCATAAATTTAGTCAAAATGGGGCGGCCGCAGTGTTTTTTGGTCGTTTTGTTACCCTGTTACGAATTTTTGCGGGGCCCATGGCCGGCATTGTCCGCATGCCCTACGGCAAATTCCTGTTGTACAACATCGGCGGTGCTTCCGTCTGGGCTGCCATCACCGTTAGTTTGGCTTACTTTTTGGGGCGGGTGGTCACCATCGAGCAAATTATTGCCTGGACGACCCAATTCAGTTGGTTTGCCCTAGCAGCAGTGGTGGGCATGGTGGGCATTTACTTTGTCTTTCACTTCCTGCAAAAGCGTTTTGATCAAACCATTGAGTCGACCATAGGCGATCGCCCCCAATAATTGTTAGAACTGGATTAATATCTTTGCGAGGGAAAATACCATGGCCGTCAAAAAACAGTTTGCTAATTTTGCTGAAATGCTGGCCGGTTCCCCCAAGCCGGTGCTAGTGGACTTTTACGCTACCTGGTGCGGCCCCTGCCAAATGATGGCCCCCATTCTGGAGCAAGTGGGCAGTCATCTACGCCAACAAATCCAAGTGGTGAAAATTGACACCGATAAATATCCGGCGATCGCCACCCAATACCAAATCCAGTCTTTACCGACCTTGGTGTTATTCAAGCAGGGCCAACCAGTGCACCGCATGGAAGGCGTACAACAGGCCGCCCAGTTGATCCAACAGTTACAGGTTTTTGTGTAAATACCATTCCGGCGATCGACAACAAACCTTTAGTTAATAGTTTCTAAATATATTCAGTCAATTCATCTTTTTGCGGATCCAGCCGTTGACTGTAAAGCGACTATGGGCAAATTCCCTAGAAGGACAAACCACAGGCATCACTTCGTGGCGACAACGGCTATTAAAAAAGATAATAGAATTATTGATGGGGGTAATGGTTTGAAACTTCGGATGGGTGGTAATGGTGTTATTTTTAAGCTCCGTGTCATAGAGCCTTAATTCTCCCCCAGAAAAAGCTTTCGGTTCTTGATAAAAATAATAGACATAGGTAATTTGTCGGCTAGCTGTTTTTTCACTACCTGCGTCATTGTGGATTTTATAATAACAACCATCATTGTGGGCTGTGAGTTGTAATTCTATTTCTGCAACTTCAAACGGAGAAAAGTTTAGTTGACTCAGTAATTCCGGTAACTTTTGTTTGATTCGTTCCCGTATTAAAGCTGATAATGCAGGAATTTTTTGAGAAAAAAGCACGTAGGATTGGCGATATTGATTAGCTTTAGTAGTAGTGTTAGATCTAATATATTCTTCTTTTTTATCAATAGCCTCTGCGATGATTTTTTGATTTTCTTCCGGTGATAAGAAGTTTTTAATTTCTCCGTAGGTGCCAGGCAAAAATATTGATTCTGACTGCTGGTGTAATGTCGGTTCCGATAAGCTGAGGTTTATTTGAGCATACTGTCGCCTAATTTTTTCCTCAGCATTAGCCACTAATTTATCCACTGAGTGATGCTTAAATTCGGTGAAAATCCCTGCCATTTCGAGGATTTTTAGGGCTATCGTTGCTTTTTCCTGAGGAGAACATTGATCGTTGTCAATAATTGTTTCTAAAGTATCAATGGATTTAGTTAATAACTTTTTTGCTCTAGTTGATAAGGCTAGGTTATCTCCGTTGGTCTTTACTTTTGCTCCCCTGTTCATTATGCAGTTCCCCTGGGTTACCTAAGGCCAATCACACTTTTTGCTGAAAATTGATGGTTGGAACAATTCTAACTGTTTTGAAGCCAACAAAAATCCCCCTCCTAGTTAGTAAAGGAAAGGGGACAAAAGGCGACAAAGCCTTCAGATTATTAACAATGGATTGATGAGTCAATCATGGCAAGGATGGAACGATTACATCATGCCCATGCCACCCATGCCGCCCATACCACCCATATCGGGCATAGCGGGAGCTGCAGGTTCAGGTTTTTCCACTACTAAAGCTTCAGTGGTCAACACCATCCCAGCAATGGAAGCGGCATTTTGCAGAGCAGAACGTACCACTTTAGCGGGGTCGATGATGCCAGCGGCTATCAGGTCTTCAATTTTGCCAGTGATGACGTTGTAACCTTGATTGCCAGTAGCTTCTTTAACTTTTTCCACAATGACGGAACCCTCTACCCCAGCATTGCTGGCCAACTGGTGCAGGGGAGCTTCCAGGGCTTTGGCGATGATGTCGGCGGCAACCCGTTCTTCATCGTTGCTGAGTTGGGCTTTAAAGCCTTCAATTTTGCCAGCTAAACGGATTAGGGTTGTGCCACCACCGGGAACAATACCTTCTTCCACTGCGGCCTTGGTGGCATTGAGGGCATCTTCAATGCGGAGTTTGCGGTCTTTGAGTTCGGTTTCCGTTGCGGCCCCGACTTTAATCACAGCTACACCACCGGCTAGTTTGGCAATGCGCTCTTGGATTTTTTCTTTGTCGTAATCGGAATCAGAAGCAGCATATTCTTTCCGCAACTGCTCAATCCGCTCTTTGACTCCAGCAGAAGCCCGTTTGTCGGCCCCAGCGACGAGGATGGTGTTGTCTTTTTCCAAAGTGGCTTTAACGGCTTGGCCCAATTGATCCAAGCTGACGGTGTCGAGGCTCAGGCCAATGTCTTCGGAAATGACGCTACCACCGGTGAGGATAGCGATATCTTGCAACACAGCTTTACGCCGATCGCCAAAGGCGGGGGCTTTAATGGCGGCCACGTTTAGTACACCCCGGGCTTTGTTGACCACCAGGGTAGCAAGGGCTTCCCCTTCAATGTCTTCCGCAATGATTAACAGGGGACGACCGGCCCGGGCCACGGCTTCCAGTACGGGAACCAATTCGGCAATGGCACTGATTTTTTTATCGGTGATCAGAATTAAAGGATTATCAAATTCCACCAATTGGCGATCGCTATCGGTGATGAAGTAGGGGGAAATATAGCCCCGATCGATCTGCATCCCTTCCACCACTTCCAATTCGGTGTTGAGGGATTTGGACTCTTCCACGGTGATGACGCCGTCTTTGGTGACTTTGTCCATGGCATCGGCAATCATGGCCCCGACTTCGGGATCGTTACCGGCGGATACGGTGGCCACCTGGGCGATCGCCGAACCTTCCACGGGTTTAGCCACAGCCTCAATTTCTTGAACGAGGAAAGTGGTAACTTTTTCGATGCCCCGACGGAGAGCCACGGGATTAGCACCGGCGGCGACGTTGCGCAGACCTTCCCGCACTAAAGCTTGAGCAATAATAGTGGCGGTGGTGGTGCCATCCCCAGCAATTTCCTTGGTTTTGGAAGCAACTTCCTGGATTAGCTTAGCTCCAGCATTTTCTTCCGGGTTGGACAGTTCAATTTCTTTGGCTACGGTGATGCCATCGTTGACAATCTGGGGAGCACCGTACTGCTTTTCTAATAAAACATTGCGACCTTTGGGGCCGAGGGTAATCCGCACCGCATCAGCCAGGGCATTAATCCCCGCTTCCAGGGAGCGTCTGGATTCATCCTTAAAGGAAATAAGTTTAGACATAGACTAAAAAGTTACAAATAACGTCAAAGGTGGCAGACAAGTCCATAAAGCACTTTAGCACTCTTGGCAGTGGAGTGCTAAGTCAGGTAAGGTTCGGTTTCCCGGTCTTAGAGCTTGGCGATCGCCCTGGATTTAAATGGGGGAGTAACGGACGTTCAATGCTCACTGGCTGGTGGTGATACCCCGTTCCCGCAGTTGGCGAATGAAATAATCTTCCAGGGAAGGGCGGGCCAGGTTCATGCTGATCAAACGGGCATTAAGACTGGGTAACGCATCCACTAGGGCTTGGACATCCCCTTGGTAATGGCCGTGCCAAACATCCTGTTCCCGGCTTAAATTGGCTAGATATTTACCCAACGCCTCTTCTTCTCCTCCCTTGAGCACCACTTCATAGCCTTCGTCATTACCTAACACTTCCGCCAAAGAACCACTGCACAGCAATTCCCCCCGCGCCAAAATGGCAATGCGGTCACAAATTTGTTCCACGTCCGCCAAAATGTGGGAGTTGAAAAAGATGGTTTTGCCCTGTTCCTTGAGGGAGAGAATAATTTCCCGCACTTGGTAGCGCCCCAGGGGGTCCAAACCGGACATGGGTTCATCGAGGAAAACGACTTCAGGATCGTTAATCAATGCCTGGGCCATGCCCACCCGTTGCAACATACCTTTGGAATATTGTCGCAATTGCTTCTTTTTGGCGGTTTTTTGGGCTAACCCCACCAGGTCACACATGGCCAGAATGCGCCGTTGTCGTTCCTGTTTCCCAATTTGAAACAGACTGCCGATGTAATCCAAAAATTCCCAAGCGGTTAAAAAGTCATAAAAGTAGGCATTTTCCGGTAGGTAGCCCACCCGTTGTTTAGTCTGGCGATCGCCGATGGGTTTGCCTAGTAGAGTACCCCGGCCACCGCTGGCACGAATTACCCCCAAAAGAATTTTTAACAGGGTAGTTTTACCTGCCCCATTAGGACCCAGTAAACCAAAGGTTTCCCCTTGCTGTACGGCAATGGACAAAGGTTTAAGGGACTCCACCTTCTGATTCATCCAAAAGCCGGTGCGGTAGATTTTGCTAATTCCCCAGGTTTCCACCACATTGGCCTGAATCGGTGGCTTTTCCTCAGCGGCGATCGGAGTTGACACAACCATTGCTCTTTTTCCTCCCTGAAAAAATCCTGCTCCCAAGAGCGAGTCACTAAATATACTAAATATTAAGTAACATCGAAAACGCATTGATCGGTTTCGATCATGGTGGGAAAAGTCTTAAAAATGACTGTGCAGGATTTGACATACTGCTGAGCCCATTGTTGAGCCAACTCAATTTGCTTTGGGGTCAACTGTTCCTGCTTGGCCCCTTGATAGTTAAGTTTAACGATCTTTTTATCCACCTCAAACTGGGCAAACCATTCTTGTTTGGGCCGGGCCGATTGTAGATAACGGCTAGCCATGGTACTGCCCAAATAATGATTACCCAAATTACCCAAATATTCAAAAGTCAACAACAGGTCTTCCACCGTCAAGCTAGTGGGTAGGGGCGCTGCGGATTGAGTCTGAGCTTCAGTTTGAGGACGGGGAGTAGCGCTCCCGGTTTCTTTAATCAGACCAAAGTTTTCCGGTCTAAAACCAGCGTCAAACTGGGTTTGTTGATTGTATTTTGCCTTGCTTAACTTTGCTCCGGTTAAGTCTGCCCCCGTCAGCAAGGCTCCGTGCAAACAGGCATCTTCAAGGTTAGCCCTGGTTAACAAAGCTCCGGCACAAAGGGCATTGTTTAAATGAGCTCCCTGGAGGTTGACTTTAAGCAAAAAAGTTTTTAACAGAGATGCTTGCCTTAGGTCCGCCTTAGCTAAATTTGCCCCCGAGAGATCTGCATTGTTAAAATAGCATCCCTGTAATTTACAGCCTTGCAAATCCGTTCCTCGCAGGTTAGCTTCACTGAAGTCCGATCCGCTAAAATCCGCCCCTGCTAGGGTGAAGCCATGGAGGTCAATGTGCCGTAGGGCTAAGTTGGGAAAATTGCGTTCCCCTACCTGGTACTGACGAAGAATTGCCTGGGCTTGATTATTGTCTACCATCGAAAATTTTTCCGCTGCCGAGACTGCCGGTCAATTAAGATTAACCCTATCTAGTGCAAACCATAGCATTGAGTGGGTAACTTGTTGTCAACCCTTCATTGTACCTTGCAAATATGGAGCAGGGGTTAGCTTCCATACTCCAGCTAAGTCCCTCCAAAGTATTGGTATTTGGAGGATTTGGAACTTTCCCTTTGAGCATCAAAAAGAAGGGTGCGACCAAAATTTTTTTCTAGGAGGCCAACTATGGGCATATCAAAACTTTCTAAATTTTCTGCATCCGTGCTCTTGTCCGGTGCGATACTCACCACCTTGCCCCCCTCTCCCCTCTGGGCTAACGAAATGCAACAATTGCTCACCGTCACCGGCCAAGCTTCGGAGTCTGTCCCCACCACCCTAACGGAGGCTCAGCTAACAGTGGAAGTCCAAGCCGATACCGCTGACCAGGTGCAAACGGCGATCGCCGAACGGAGTAACCGTCTGGTGGCCTATCTACGCAGTCAAAGGGTGGATAAATTACAAACCCAAGGACTCCAACTCCAACCCAATTATGTTTACAGCAATAACGAAAGAAGATTGGAAGGTTACGTCGGCAGTAACACCGTCAGTTTTCAGTACCCAAGCGACCAAGTGGGAAAAATCCTTGATGAAGCTGTGCGGGCCGGGGCCAGTCGCATCGATGGTATCCGCTTTATTGCCACCCCTGAAACCCTCAAAGCGGCTGAGCAAAAGGCCCTAGTAGCCGCCACCGCCGATGCCCAAGCCCAAGCTCGGGTGGTGTTGTCAAGTCTGAACTTAACGCCTCAAAACATTGTCCGTATTGTCATTAACCCTAGCCCGGACCAACCCATGCCCCTTTTTCGGGGCGCCCTGGCCGCCTCTCCCATGACAGAGTCTGCTCCCACCCCCATTATTAGCGGTGACCAAACAGTGCAGGCCACAGTAACTTTAGAAATTGCCTATTAACTAATGTCAAATGATAAGCCTTATTTTCCTAGATCTGTTAAGGAGTGGGGCCATTGGGGGGATTGCCATTACCCGGCTGGACCAAATTAGGGGGGTTGCCGGGGTTCACTTCCGGCTCCCGAATTTCGGGGATGGGCAGCCAGTAGAGCACCAGGGCAAAAACCGCTAAGCCCAAAGCTCCCAAGCTGGCAGGAATGGCCCGTTGCACAAAGGGTTCATCCGGTTGTCGGTGGCGGCGGGACAGGGGCTCCAGGGTAAGGGAAAAATCCGGTAAAGTATGCCGATCGCCAATAAATTGATCCACCGCTTCCACTAGGTCAAAGAGTTCCACAGTGCTTAAGTCAACGGCGATCGCCTCGGAAGATTCATCGGCCGGCGGATGCCATACCAAACGGTGCAGGGCCTGATCCGGCAGGAGGGTTAACTCAGCCCATTCCCCATTTTCCCCCTTAGTTTCCGTGGGATGGGGGATACCACTCAGGCAACCCTGGGCGTAACTGTTGACCGCCTTAGCTAAGGCTTCCAAAAAAGCCCGGCCCCCCTCCAAACTTTGGTTGGTACTGAGAAACTGACAACGGGCATTGAGAATGATTTGCAAATCCCCATTGCTAGAACTGGGATCAGTACCGCTGGTCATGCCCTCCAGGGTGAGGGTACAGTTGGGTAAGCGATAGGGTCGTTGAATGTTCAAGCTACTTCTCCGTCAAACAAGCTGATCCATAAACGTTCCATTCCAATGGTGCCGGTACAAAACATCAATTGGTTAAGTAAACCCAGGGCAAAATCGTCCATGGCCGGTTCCGAAGCCAACAACACCGATACTTTAGCCCGACGGGGATTCATCCTGCTACTAAAGTGGGAACGGAATTGGTCTAGGTAATCCGACAGTAAAAAATTGGTGCCCACCGGTAATTGTTTGGCTCGCATTTGTCGTTCCGCAATCAGCAATTGCCGCATGGTCACATTCAACGGCTTGGCCTGGTAATGGGCGATCGCCGTCAGGGACTTAGCTTGGTCTAGGGTAAGTAGGGTGCGATTGTAGGAACGTCTCCAGGGGTTAGTACAGCGTAACCGCCACAGGGCTAGGGCATGGGGAATGATGGATTGCAAACCTAAACTTTCCGCACTGGCTAACATTTTCGACGCCGAACCCACATCCAAAGCTTCGATCGCCAGTAATAGCAAATCAAGGCGTTGCTGTAACTGACTGGCACACCGCTGATTAGACAGGGGAAAATCCGGCAAAGTTTTTAGCACAGCGGCCTGTTCTTCAACAACAACAGCGGCATCAGACATGGGCGAAGTTAACACAGGCTGAGTTGGGCAAAGGAAAATAGCAGTAAAAAGGGCGACCAAAGGATCGGAGGGAATGACCTAAACAACGATCTAAACTCTGACACTGCAAACCATGGTATCGCATCAAGTCAGACTCCCATCAAAAACCACGGCTGACGAGGAAAAAGCCAGTCTGCATACCACCAATAATCAACCCTAGCACTCCCCCCAGATTAACAATGGCCTGGAGTTCACTGCGCACAATGGCCTGGACAGCGGTTTCCAGCTCGGCGGCGGGGGTTTCATTAATACGATTGATAATCACCTGGTCAATGGCCAGGATGGGGATAATTTGCTTAACAATTTTTTCCAGGTCATCCTCCAAATACCGTTCCAAAATTGAGGCCAATTCCTCACTTACCAAGCCGAGGGAGCCGGTGACCGCCGTGGAAGACTGGAGCCGATTGACAATGAGCACCGCCACATTATCCCAATCCACCGAGCTACCAAAATCCTTCAGCAATGGTTCCCCCCGCTCCCGAATATAGGTCCGCACCACTTCCCCTGTGGTCCGCCTCAGTTGTCGCACCGTCGAAACCGGTAAATTTTCCAAGGACAATTGCTGTAGCCAATCCTTGAGGCGATTCCGAATTTCTAGGGAAAGCAACAATTCCTTCAAGCGTAAATTGGCTGTTTCCTTTTCCTCCAGACAAAAAGCCCGCAAACGGGTGAGGGAATTACGCACCCCAAATAAATTGGCTACCACCCAATATGTGCCACTGGTTTTTTCTCGAAAACCCTCATCAATTACTTGAATATTGCGATCGCTCAAAAAATCCACCAACGCCAAACGAATCGTATCCGGTGGCAACACTGTGCCCAGTAACCAATCAGCAAACTGACGGGATTGTAATTCCGACAGCCGAAATTCCAGCAAAATTTGGTCAAAAATACGGTTAATCTGATCCGAGAGAAAATTATCCTGCCGAGCCAGGGCTTTTAATAGGCGGGGCAAAGATTCACTAAATAAATCTCGCAAAATATTGGCGAGAATTTGGGCGGTTTTTTGTTGCTTATCTTCCCGAATTTGCTTTAGGGCCAATTGCAATAGCCATCCTAAAGCTCCCTCTACCCTCTCCCGTTGCAGTAGTTTACGGGCCAGCCGTTGTAGCTCCTCCGGGGTCAGTAAAGAACCCATAATGGTGTCGGAAACTCTCTTGGCCAGTCGTTCCTGGTTGCGGGGAATTAATCCAGGAGTAAAGGGGAGTTGATAGGGCCCCAGAAAGAGAGGTTTGTAGGGACGAAATAGCATTTTGATGGCTAAATCGTTGGTGAAATAGCCGATAATTCCCCCCGCAATGGGTGGTAAAGCTAGGGAGAGGAGTAGGGAGTAATTAATCATCATCAAAGGCAAGGGCATGGAGTCCCCGACCCAAACTGAACGGTATGGAAGTTTTGTTTAAGTAATGGTTGCGAAAAGGGAAAGTTAAAAGTTCTCGTCAGTGCCAACAAACAAATTTCCCCTCTTTCCCAAGGTAGTAAATACTGCAATGGCGGATCAAAGATCACTGTCTCAGCTTTAGTAAATGTTCCTGTACCACCGGCGGTAAACGGCGCATAATTTTGCCCTTGGCAGGGTCGATCGCCACTAGGGTAATTTTGCCAGTTACACAGGGTTCCCCGGTTTCCAGACAAACAATTTGATTTTGCCATTCCAGCCGCACTTTTTGAATTTCTTGCATTTGCACTTTAATCACTGCTGTTTGCCCCAAGCGGATGGCTCGGTGGTACCGTAGGGCCAGGCTCACCACAGGTAAATCACAACCCAGCTTGACCAAGTCGGCAAAATCCACTCCAATGGACCGCAAACATTCCACTCGGGCGGTTTCCAGCCAGGTTAGGTAGGTGCCATGCCAAACAACGCCGCCGTAATCAGTGTGGTGGGGTTGTACCCGGACCATAATCTCAAACCACTTTTCGGTCACAGCTTCCAGTTCCTGTTGGTGAACTAGACAATGGTCTCCCTGGGGGCTTGGGGGTAATTGGGGCTTGGGGGAATCACTCACAGTCAATCTAAAGGGGGCATTAAACAACGCTGATCCCCATCATACCGAGTCCGGGGTGGCCTCTGTTATGGGTTCTCTTAGGGGAGCAAAGCCAACGGCATGGTCTGGTAAGTTCCACTTTTGGGCCAGGGCCAACACTTGACCCCTGGCGATCGCCGTTTCAAACACGGAGGAAAAAATGGCGGGGATGGGATGGGTTTTTAACCAATGGTTCAGTACCCTAGGATTCCCCATGATGGCGGCTTTGAGGATGTAAAGCCCGGACCAACCTTTATCGTAGAGTTGGGCGAGTTGAGATAAGCTGCACACCGCTTCGTCTAGGGCGATGGGGGTAGCAAAATCCTGTTGCAGTCGAAACATTTCGTCAATTTGCCCAGGGGGTAAGGGTTGTTCCAGGTATTGCACTTTGGGCCCAAAATTTCCCCTTTGGCGATCGAGGAGAGTTAACCATTGTTGGGCGATGTCCACACTCAAACCGCCGTTGGCATCGAGGCGAATTTGACAGCCTTCCGGTAACCGTCGCCATAACTGCCCATACAAATCCCTTTCTACAGCAAAATCCCGGACGCCAATTTTCCATTTCAACGTGCTAGCTCCCAACTGGGGATTGGAGGCGAGATAATCCAGGGCGGCCTCCCCTGTAGGCAAAAGTTGACAGTAACTGAGAGAGTTGGGGGAATTTTCAATCACACTGCCGCTCTCTAACTCCCACTCCGCTGAGCCAAAGGCAAACTGGCAACAGGGCAGGCGATCGCCAATTTTCTCAATTTGCGCGGGGGTAATCCGACCTTTTAAACTGCGGCAAAAATCCGTGGCGCTGGCTAAATCTTCCGTGCCAAACCAGGGTAGGGGAGCAATTTCTCCTCGGCCCCTGTTACCCCTTTGGTCGGTTAACTCCACAATCAAGCCCCGTCGCCGTTGCCAATGGCCATGGGCTGTTACCACTGGGTTAGGCAGGGGGAAATTGTAGGAATAAAATTTAACGTGATAGGGTTTATCCATGGCCCAGGCTGGGATTAACGGCTACATTAATCTCAAAAAATAAAGAAAAGAGAGGTATTTTTACCTCCCTTAATAAAGTTTCTGACAATGGTTCACTGATTTATCAACTATTGCCGTTAACTAAATTGTCTGCACCGTTAATTACTTTGGCGGAAACAATTTTGTCCCCTTCACTCAACTGTTCCAACGTTTCTTTCCCGTCCACCACATAACCGAAGACCGAATAACGGCCATCCATCAAATTAAACCCCGGTGGAGTTAGCTCGGTATCAAACTTAAAGAAGAAAAATTGGGAAGAACCACCATTGGGTTCTGTTTCCGGCCGAGCCAAGGCGATCGCCCCGTAGGCATTGAAAGGTAAGGCCAATTCCGGTAAATACATGCCGGCATCCTCCAAGGTCATGCCATAGATAGGACCCTCTTCTCCCTTAACTAAAATTTCCAGGGGAATAGCTCGGTATTCTTTGGTTTGGGGGTCAATAAAGCCCGCTTCTGGCCCTGGGGGATCCCCCGCTTGGGTCACAAAGAAATCTTCGGAACGGATAAAAGGTAAACCGTCATAGAATTTGCGTTGCACCAAATCCACAAAGTTACCGGCGTTAATGGGGGCGCTGTAGCCATCCACCACAATGGTCAGGGGACCCTTATTGGTGGTCATTTCCACCGTGGCCCGGCCCTTGAGTTGAGGAAGATTAGCAAATTCTTCAGGAATGGCAAAGGGAAAATCCGTCACCATCAGGGCTTCCAAATCCCCGATCGCCATCAGGGCTGATTTACGGAAGCTAATCACCTGTTCTTTATCCTTGGCCTCCACCGCTTCGGTTAGGGCAGTTAAATCGGTTTTGATGGTGTTTACCAAAGTTTCTGCCTCCGGTTGGCGATCGGCCGGTACCCCAGCAAGAATCTTATCCTCCTTCAAGGTGATGGTCAGATTAGCGGCCCGCACATCTTTTTTAATCGCTGGCCAACGCTTGGCTCTGATGTGGTTAGAAATATCTTCCAAGCTATCCTGCAAGCGCCGCACCTCTGGATTATCGATGGGCAGAGCGTAGCGCAAAATGGCATTGGGATCCGTAATGGCATTGCCCTGGGCCAAAGCACCCAACAGCATCGGCTGATTCAAAGGTAAGCTCCATCCCGGCATAGCCCATGTTAGAGATACCATGGTTAGCAACAAGGACAACAAGCTCAATTGCAGGCCCCGTCGGGGAATTATCCCCAGGGAAGTTTTAATAATTTGCATCATCATGATTGTGGTTTGTTCTCCAGCATAGGGGGCAACAGCAAAATTTTCCCACTTCAACGCCCCCATCCCCTAGTAGAATGTTGGGTGAACTTTTGAGTCTTCCTTGGCTTCCATGATATCCAGTAACGATTTTCGCACAGGTACCAGTATTGTGATGGACGGCGCAGTCTGGAAGGTGGTGGAATTCCTCCACGTTAAACCAGGCAAGGGTTCCGCCTTTGTGCGGACCAAGCTCAAAAGTGTTCAAACCGGAAACGTGGTGGAAAAAACTTTCCGGGCGGGGGAAACGGTGCCCCAGGCCAACATCGAAAAATCAGTGATGCAACATACCTATAAAGATGGGGACCAATATGTCTTTATGGATATGGAAACCTTTGAAGAGGTGAGCATTGCCCCCGATACCCTGGGAGATAAGGCCAAATTCATCAAAGAAGAGATGGAAGTCAGCGTTGTCACCTGGGATGGCACCATTCTGGATGTGGAATTGCCCACTAGCGTTGTGCTGGAAATTGTTGAAACTGACCCCGGTGTGAAGGGAGATACGGCCACTGGCGGTACCAAGCCAGCCATTTTGGAAACCGGAGCCCAGGTAATGGTGCCCCTATTCATTGCCCAGGGAGAAAGGATTAAAGTTGATACCAGGGATGGTTCCTACCTAGGACGGGACAATGCCTAAGCTGTGCTTAACTTGATCAATTGGGTAGATGGATTTTAACCCGTAGGCCCATTGGTCAGCTCAAGCTTTACTAATCGTATTTTGTTGTATTGGGGGGTGGGTAATTCGTGGCTATTAACTTTACGGAACTGCGGGAATTGTTGGGGGTAATTTCCCAAAGTAATATCACGGAGTTCAGTCTAAAAAGCGGCGATTTTGAGGTGTCAGTCCGTAAGGATGGTATGGCCGGCGGCATCTCCGTTGTCCCTCAGGCGATCGCCCCCCAGCCTGCCCCGGTGGTTTCTGCCTCAGTTCCCTCCCCCGAAGTTGCGGCCCCATCCCCAGCGGATCAAAAGTGGACGGCGATCGTTTCCCCCATGGTGGGTACTTTTTACCGAGCTCCAGCTCCGGATGAGCCTCCCTTTGTGGAAGTGGGAGATGCAGTTAGCAAAGGCCAGGGAGTGTGCATCATTGAAGCAATGAAGTTGATGAATGAAATTGAAGCGGAAGTGGCGGGGCAAGTGATGGAGATTGTGGTGGAAAATGGGGAGCCGGTGGAATACGGTCAAACCCTGATGTGGATTAAACCCTAGAGATCTGAGGTCTGTTTAAAACGTCCTTTGCCCTGAAGTTTGCAGGGAAATTCGCTAAAAATCTCCCCCTATTATTCTGAGTTTTGGTGGAGCCATTTAGAATGGAAACCCAAATTCGGCGGCACAGGATCTAAACTCCATTCTGCTTGACCCTGGTTCGAGATACCGTTTGGGTGCTTCCAACTCGGTGGGTTATCATAGAAGGCGATCGCCACAGCGGCCCTGATCTTTTCCAGTTGTGCCGACTTCCCCAACAATGACTAGTGTCCCCATTGCCCGTTCCCCCCGCCCCAGTTATCAGCAAATAAATCAACACCAACCCAGTGATAGTGCCCTGGGGTTAGTCTCCACCAGAAGCTTTCCGGCGATCGTGGGGACAGCGGACATGATGCTGAAATCTTCCCAAGTGACCCTGGTGGGCTACGAAAAAATTGGCAGTGGCTACTGTACCGCAGTGGTACGGGGCAAGGTGGCCGATGTGCGCCTAGCGGTGGAAGAGGGGGCCAGAACAGCAGAACAATTTGGCCAGTTAGTATCGAAATTGGTTATTCCCCGGCCCATGCCCAACCTCCAGGCGGTGTTTCCCATTGGTAGTCATCTGGTGGAACTTGCCCAACAGCAACGGGGTTACAGTCGTTTGAGCAATCGATCCATTGGCCTATTGGAAACCAGAGGTTTTCCGGCCATGGTTGGAGCTGCCGATGCCATGCTCAAATCTGCCGATGTGCAGCTAGCTTCCTACGAAATCATTGGAGATGGCCTTTGCACCGCCATTGTCCGGGGAACGGTGGCCAATGTGGCCATGGCGATCGAGGTGGGTATGCAGGAAGCAGAACGCATTGGGGAACTCCACGCAGTAATGATCATTCCCCGATTGTTAGAGGATTTGGAACATACCCTGCCAGTAGCCACCTATTGGTTGGACGAAAATGAACCTCTACCGATGTTACTGCCCAATCAAGTCCGGGAAAAACAACGGCAATTGGTGGCCTTACCGGAATTAGAAAAGGCTGTAGTACCCCAACGTCAGGCAAAACCGTTGCCTTTGCAAGAGAAAACAGAAGCTCCCTTAGTTCTAGAAAAAGAGGCGGAAAAGCCCATAGTGGAAGTACTAGGCCCAGAAATTGATTAGTTAATTGTTCTCCCAAGTCTCCCAAGCGAAATTAAAAATAGAGCTATGCAACCCCTATTTACCATCGGTCATTCTAACCATAGCCAGGAAAAATTCATTGAACTTTTGGGACATCATGGCATTACGGCTCTAGCGGATGTACGGTCAGCCCCCTATAGTCGCTATCTGCCCCATTTCAATAAGCAAGCATTACAGGCTTATTTGCCGAACGCAGAAATTCGCTATGTTTTCCTAGGAGCAGAATTGGGTGCCCGTCCCGACAATCATGATTGTTACGTTGATGGCAAAGCTCTCTACGACAGAATTGCGGCCACAGATGCCTTTCAACGGGGCTTACAAAGATTGCTCAAGGGGTCGGAGGAGCATCGTATTGCCCTCATGTGTGCGGAAAAAGATCCTTTGACCTGCCATCGAGCTATCCTAATTTGTCAACATCTCCTGCCTTTTAACCTAGAGATTGGCCATATTCATAGTAACGGTGAGTTAGAATATCACGAAGAGTTGGAGGAGAGAATGCTCAAACTCCATGGCCTGCAAGACCCAGAACCAGTCCAACAACTCTCTCTCTTTCCCGAAGCTACCCCTCCTTTACCGGAGCGTTCCCAAAGGCTCGCCCAAGCTTATCAACAACAAGGGGACCGCATTGCCTATGTCGAAAAAGACAGCGATTAAGTTATTTACCATTGGGTTTACCAAAACTTCTGCGGCTAATTTCTTTGGTCGTTTAGAAAAATCCGGCGTGCGTCGTGTAATTGACACCAGGTTAAATAACACTTCCCAGCTATCGGGTTTTGCTAAACAGCCGGACTTAGAATATTTTCTCGGCAAAGTCAGCGGCATTAGCTATGAACATCAACTTAGTTTTGCCCCCACTAGAGATATCTTGGAGGACTATAAAAAGAAACGAATAAATTGGCAAGATTATGAAAATAAGTATCTAGAACTGATCCGACGACGGGCAGTGGAGTCTTTAGTCAATCCCGAAAAAATTGATGGAGCTTGTTTGTTATGTAGCGAAGATAAACCCCATCATTGTCATCGTCGTTTACTAGCGGAGTATTTAAAATCCAACTTCGGTACTATAGAAGTAGTGCATTTATAGCTTTCTTTCCTAAATATGGTAGGCAGTGATGGAAGTAATTTGTCTGGCAAATTCCTATAAGCACCATGGGCGCTGCTTTGCTGGCATTGCTCCCCAGCACCCACGGTGGATCAGACCAATTTGCCGCCAGGGAGGAACAATCCCCGCGGAAGATCAATTAATTGATGTAACAAATATTAAGATTCTCGATGTGGTTGATTTACCTCTTGAATCGGAACAAGCAGAGGGACATGAGGAAGAAAATTTTTATTACCGGAGAGAACCTTGGAGAATTGTCCGACGTTCCACAGTAGCAGAAATTATTAGATATTGTGATAAACAAGTGTTTTACCCCCAGTTTGAAAAATCTATTCCCTACGACTACCTAGAACAAAGGGCACCGGTAAAATCGTTGCAAATTATTGAAGTGAAGCATCTGCAATGTTTACGAGACCATAAGCATAAATGGAGGGGGATTATCCAAGATTCTCACTACCGCCTTCAAGGGACAAAGTTAAGCATCACCGACCCCATAACCCTTGAGAAGCTGGAATCACAACAGAGTATTAGTCCCCATTGCTTGTTAACCCTTAGTTTTAGTCAACCTTGGCATCCAGACGGAGAAAAAGAACTGAAGTGCTACCGATTAATTGCTGGTGTGATTGAGTTATGGCCAGAATTAGAATTGATCCTTATGGAAATGAGGCGTTTGGGATGGACGGAAGAACGGGGGAGGAGTTATTTGCAGGAAAATTTTGGCAAGCGTTCTAGATATGAGTTAACAATTGAGGAATGTCAACGGTTTTTATTTTACCTACAAAATTTACTGTAACTATTTAACCTTGCTAGTTGATTTTTACTGAATGATCGCTTGCTTACTAAGAAAATCATTTCGTTGGGCATTGGTCACATCTCTACAACTGCAGTTTTTTGATCTTAGGCGATCGCCAAAGGTACAGGTTAATTTGTTAGCAAAAAACTTTCTGATTTCAAATAACAGGAAATACTTTGTAATAAATCATCACAAAAATAGTCAAGATATTAATGGCGTAGTTAAATAAAAGGGGCCACATATTAGCATCAGTTCTTGCCTGCTCATAAAGAACAAACACCAGCGTAAGGACTTCCCCGATAAACCACGATCCTAAAAACAAGGGAGACAAACCGTTAGCATTGCCATTCAGCCAACATTCGTAGGCCTGGGGGATGCCACAAACTGCCAACATGAAAGCGCCGATCCATCCTATGGCCCTGAGATTTTGATTTGCTGGTTCTTGTTGCATCGATGCTTTTTTAACGCTGGTTTAACAATGTGGAACGATTATCTGAATTTATCCAAATCCTATTTGCTCTAAAAGTTAATTAACCTTCCCATTTAGCCATTTTTAACCATTTGTTGACTTTCTCTGACTTTTTGGAGCCATGGGAGATTATTGTCAGTTTTTTGTTTTAGGGTCAATAAATTTCCCCTATTTTCTTGTCCTGGCCTAGGTTAAGCCATTGGGCATTGGCCACTTCTCCACAACTGCGGGGGGTAGGAAAAAGCTTACCAGGATTAGCTAAGTTATCAGGATTAAAACATTGTCTGACCCATTGCATTGTTTCTAAATCTACTTCGTTGAACATATTGGGCATAAAGCAATTTTTATCAATGCCAATCCCGTGTTCTCCGGATAAACTTCCCCCCAATTCCACACAGCGTTTAAGGATTTCTCCCCCCAATTCTTCCACTTTTTCCCAGGCTCCTGGTACTTTTTGATCGTACAAAATTAGGGGATGTAAATTACCGTCTCCGGCATGGAAAACATTGGCAATGGCAAAGCCATATTTCTTACTTAAATCATTAATGTCGCTTAAAATCTGTACCAATTGAGTCCGGGGTACCACACCATCTTGGACAAAGTAACTGGGGCTTAGTTTACCCGCCGCCGCAAAGGCCGCTTTTCTTCCTTTCCACATTTTTAGGCGGGTTTCTTGGTCGTAGGCGATCGCCGTGTTACGGGCTCCATTGTGGCGGCAAATTTCTTCTACTTTGGCTTGGTTTAATTCCACTTCGATGGGCAGACCGTCCAGTTCCACTAACAAAATGGCCGCCGCATCCCTGGGGTAACAATTGGTGGCCACCACGTCTTCCACTGCATTGATGCTGAAATTGTCCATAATTTCCATGCCCGCTGGGACGATGCCCGCCGCAATGATATCGGCCACGGATTGGGCAGTAGCTTCGAGGGAAAGAAAATCCGCCAATACGACACAGATGGATTCTGGGGTTTTGAGAATTTTTAGGGTGATTTCTGTGGCAATACCTAGGGTTCCTTCTGAGCCGACAAATAGCCCCGTTAGGTCATAGCCTGGCATTTCTGCAATTTGTCCCCCCACTTCGACAATGGAACCGTCGGGAATGACCAGTTTCAAGCCCAGTACATGGTTGGTGGTGGTGCCATATTTCAAACAATGAACTCCACCGGAATTTTCGGCAATGTTACCGCCAATGGAGCAGACAATCTGACTGGAAGGATCAGGAGCATAGTAAAAGCCAGCGCCACTAACAGTTTGGGTAACCCAGTTATTTACTACCCCTGGCTGGACAACAATGGTCTGGTTGTCGTAGTCCACTGCTAAAATTTGCCGCATGCGAGTGGTGACAATTAATAAGCTATCGGCCCCCGGCAAGGCTCCCCCCGATAACCCTGTGCCAGCCCCCCTGGCAATCCAAGGAATTTGGCGATCGTGACAGAGTTTGACTATTGCAGCTACCTCTTCCGTTGTGCGGGGCAACACCACCAGGGCCGGCCGTTGTCGATAACCAGTTAAACCATCACATTCATAGGTGAATAGCTCGTCTTTGCGTTTAATCACCCCATCCTGACCAACAATTTTTTCGAGCTGGGCAATAATATCGGTGACGGCGTTGACGAGGGAGGAAATGGCCATGGTGGGGAAGGGAAAAGTACCTATGCCAAATTCTAGTGGATTTTGCGGTGGACAGTGGCGCTAGTAGTACAATAGGGAAACTAGCTAACGAAATTGCGATTATTTTCAGCTATCCATTTGTTCAGCCCAAACCCTCGTCAAATTTTCCCAAATATGAGCGAAGATTCCCCCAAACCAGAAAAAAAAGAACCTATTCCCCCTACGCCCCTACGATGTTTGGTCGGTTCCGGCATTTCCGCGACCTTAGCTTGGGGTTTATATCTTTTGACTTCGGCGATCGCCGTTAGTTTTGCCAGTAAACCGGTGTTGTCCGATAAGGCGATCGTTCAGCGCATTGCTTCGGCGGTGAGAACTTTGGTGCTGGGGTTAGCTTCCATGGGCACCTTTATTTTTGCCTTTGTGGCGATCGGCTTAATTTTGTTGATGGTTCAGTTAATTCTGCAAAAACAACCCGACCGTAATGATGGGGAAAGTTAGCTGGGGGAGTTTAGTTTTTCCAATCAACTTTAACAAAAAGTCACCGTAAGAGCGTGCTTAAAAAGCCCCCAGCTCTAGCCATAGAGAGTATGTCAACCGTGCAATTTGTAAAGTTGTGGAGTTAATTTACCTCGTTATCTCCTCCACTTTAAACAATTGATAGCCTAATTCAAATAAAGGATACCCATACCTAAACTAATGACCATCGTAATAGCTATTAAAACTGAGACAAAAATCATAAATGTTCTGTCGAACTTGATAAACTGAGATACGAGTTTGTTTAATTTTGGATCATCGAATGAATCCATACTGTTGGAAAGTTTTATCAATGGTTTTAGGCGTTTATATCCCTTTGAATAGGCCATATTGCCAACGTCTGGTTTCTCACGTATTTCTTCATAAATGTTCGGGTGATATTTTTTAATATATTCCATCAAGCGATTATATTCTTGCAAATACTTGTAATTTAAAATGCAGACAGTGGCAGAAAAGACTAAAAAATAGAAAACTATCGCCACTGGTACCGTAAGTTGTCCAATCTGAACTTTCCGACTAAAAATGGCAGTTATCTGATTAAAAGATGACATTTAAATCCGACCTCCAATGGGTGATTGTAAGTAGATAATTATTCTGAGTTAACTTTATATCCCAATAACAAATATTGGGTTGTTAATCTAATTTGAACAAAAACTAAAGAAATCATCATTTTCTTAATTTAAATTCACCATTTTACCATTGCCATTGGCAGGCACGGGAGTGTATAAATGGCACTACCATATTGTTGAAAAATTAGACAAGCTCAGAGAACTGTATCTGTTTTTATGGCTGAGTTTATCAGGATATGGACAAAGTTAGCCTAGTCTTTTGCCACGGCCATTTCTTATTGGGATAAAAGCGATGAGTTATCTGAACCTAGACACATTTATGACATTGGTTTTACCTAAACTCTTACGCATGACCCTGGTTAGTTTTGTAATTGCCAGTGTTGTGGGGGCAGTGGTGGGCTGGATCGCTACTCTAATTTGGCGGGGAAAAAAATTATCGGATTTATCAGATTCTCCCAACCCCAGGGGATGGTTAATCAAACCGGCCATATTCGGCTCCTTCATTGGCATGGTACTCATCGGCATGTTACCAATCGAAGCCAATCCAGCTTCCCTGGTTGGTGGCCCCTATTCGGGCCTGTGGTTTTTGATGATGTTTGTGTGTTTAGCTCCCCTCGGTTCCATTGCTGGAGCCATTATCGGTGCAACCCTGGGAACTAAGCAGTTTTCCCAAATTAAGCGAGAAAAGTTAATTGGCATTGTTTTACTGCTAACCTACTTTTTTGCCGCTGTTGTTCTTTATGTTGGCCTGGCTCCCCCGGCATTGGTCATGGAAAAACCGACCGGGAATGATCCTTTTCCGGTGGTAGCTGAACTGAAGGGTTATGAAAGTGGACCTAAAGACCTTGCCCTCAGTGATAACGGTCAACAACTGGCGGTGGTAACGGTGCGATATGGGGAAGACAAGGTTGAAATTTGGGATTTGCCCCGCAAAAAAGTTTTATATTCCTTTAAGACCAAGCCCAATGGCTCGGTAACCCTAAAAGATATTCTTTCATCCCTAGAATTTAGCAGGGATGGCCAACAGTTAATCACTGCGGCTGTTCAGCAAGTGCAGGTGCGGAATTTAACCAACGGTGCAGTGCAAATGCGCTTAGAAGGAGGAGAATTAGCCTATCCGATCGCCGATAATAAGCTGGTAACGTTGGCGTCGGTGGATGCCTGGGCCAATGAGCCAGAACCCCATAACCTCAAGGTTTGGGATTTAAACACCGGGAAATTATTGCAAACCATTAATGCCGATCTGGCCCCCACGGAACGATTCAGTGTGCCCATTGCAATTAGTCCTGATGGTCGTTTAGTGGCTTTTCCCCCCGGACTTTATAGCGATCGCATTGAAATTTGGGATATGGGCAACCAGAAACAAGTTACAGCCCTAACCAGTAACCAGCCAGCGGGGGTTTTGTCCCTGGCATTTTCCCCGGATGGAGAACAATTGGCCGTTGCTCTGGGTCAAGGTGCCCCCCTTTCCGTTTGGGATTGGCGATCGCCAAGGCAAATCAAGACCATTGCCAAGGCTAACCGGGCTGAAGTTTTGTATTGGACGGAACAGGGAATTTTTGTGGGTAGCGATGGTGCTTTCCAGGTGTGGGATCCACAAACGGGAGAGGCTCGGCAAAAGCTGGATTTACAACCAACAGAGGAAAGGGCAAAGAGTGATCTCCGATTTCCCCTTGGCCCCTCGGCTCTGAGCGCTGACCGTACAACTCTGGCGGTTTATATTCCCCAACAAGGTATCCGGGTCTGGCGGGTTGAGGTGGCCCCAAAAAAGCGGACAAGGGAGAAAGCTCTAAACTAAAAACCGCAACCGAGGAAAGTTTATGAGCCAAAAGAAAAGACAGTATAGCGCCGAATTCAATGCCACTTTGGCCTTGGAAGCAGTATAGCAAAGAGCGAGATAGTTAGGACAATTTTCTCAACGCTACATCAAATCCAGAAATCAGCGATTCTCCATTACTAACAAGTTGGGAAACATAACGTTTTAGTTTTGCCCAGAACTTCTCAATTTTGTTCAAGTCCGGTGAATATGACGGTAAAAATATAACCTCACCCCCAGCTTTTGCTATATCACGCATAATCCCGATTAAAACCCCCACAGGACTTACGCAAGATAGATGAGGTTAAGGTGGTAGGATGACTTTTTTCACTCGTTTAGATTACTGTCAGTATTTACTGAGCAGTCCAATTAACTACACCCTAACAAACCTTGCCAAGCATCTCGATGGCGTGAGCCATGACCGAATTAAACGTTACCTACAGGGAGTAAAACTGACTCCTCTCAACGGGTTGGACGGTTGCTCAAGCCAAAGTGCTGACAAACTGCTCTAACTTGGCCAAACCCTGTTTAATGGTGTCCATATCGGTAGCGTAGGAAAAACGCACACAGTCATCGGCTCCAAACGCCGCTCCAGGAATCACCGCCACCTGTTGGGATTCTAATAATTGGGCACTGAACTCCAGGGAATTAAGCCCCGTTTTAGCAATGTCCACAAAAACGTAAAATGCCCCTTTCGGGTTAGGACAACTCAGCCCCGCAATTTGATTGATGCCTTCCACCATCACCTGTCGTCTTTCCGTGAAGGCTTTGACCATGGTTTCCACACAGGTTTGCGGATTTTCCAGAGCGGCGATCGCCCCGTACTGGGCAAAAGTACAAACGTTGGAGGTGCTATGACCCTGGATGGTGCTACAGGCTTGGATTAAGGGTAATTCCCCCGCCAGGTAACCCACCCGCCAACCGGTCATGGAATAACTTTTGGCGAAACCGTTACTGATGATGGTGCGTTGGAAAATCTCGTCGTTAACCGCACCAATGCTGAGGTGCTCTGTGCCATCGTAGAGAATGCGCTCATAAATCTCATCGGAAACTACGTATAAATCCTCATATTCCAAAATCACCGCCGCCAAAGCCCTAATTTCGGCAGGAGTGTAAACTGCCCCGGTGGGATTGGAAGGAGAATTAAGCACAAACAGCTTACTTTTGGAGGTAATGGCCTGCCGTAGTTGCTCTGGGGTGATTTTATAATCCGTGGCCGCTGTGGTGTTGACAATAACTGGGGTTCCTTCGGCTAAACGCACCATTTCTGGATAACTGAGCCAATAGGGGGCGGGAATAATTACCTCATCCCCCTGCTCAATCATGGCCAGCATTAGGTTAAACAGGGAATGTTTACCCCCATTGGTCACCAAAATATTGGCTGCCTCGTAGGGTAGGTTATTCTTTTCCCGTAACTTTTTGGCGATCGCCTGACGGAGGGCGGGTTCCCCAGCAGCGGGGCCATAGCGGGTTTTTCCTTCATCTAGGGCCAACTTGGCCGCCTCCACAATGTGGGGGGGAGTGGCAAAATCCGGTTCCCCAGCGGTAAAGCTAAGCACATCGATGCCCTCAGTCCGCATTGCCTTGGCCTTTGCCGTAATTTCAAGGGTGATGGAAGGCACAACTTGGCTAACTCGCTGGGTTAGTCGCATAATCAAAACATCCCTGGGGTAAACAACAGCAAAAAATGGCTAAGGCTAGTCAGACAGAGCGTACCAACCCCCGCAAGGGAGCTGGAATTGGGCCGATTCAGACCAACACGATTAAGCTCAGTTTAAATAATCGCATTGGGGTCTTCATTCCGGGCCACGGAAACCACCCGTTCTGTCATGGGAACATAGGATAAGTTATGGTCGCCGACGTAAATTTGGGTAGGACGGTAGATTTTATTGACTGATAATTGTTCCTTCCAGTGGGCCAACCATCCCGCCACCCTGGCGATCGCAAATAGGGGCGTAAACAGATCGGCGGGGATGTCTAGCTTGCGGTAAACCAAACCGGAATAGAAGTCCACATTGGGGTAAATGCCCTTTTGACCCACGTATTCTTCCACTACTTTTTCCAACTCCACTGCGATTTCGTAATATTCGTCGTGGCCCATTTTGGCAAATAACTGTTCAGCCAAATCCTGCAAAATAATTGCCCTGGGGTCTTTGACTTTATAAACCCGGTGGCCAAAGCCCATGATGCGCTGTTTGTTGGCCAGGCATTTTTCCACGTAGGGGCGGACATTTTCCACTGAGCCAATTTCTTCAAGCATATTTAGCACTTCTTCGTTGGCTCCCCCGTGGAGCGGCCCCGCCAAAGTCCCCACCGCCGAGGCAACCACTGCATAGGGATCCGTGAGAGTAGAAGCCGTTACCCGGGCCGAAAAGGTGGACGCATTCATGGTGTGCTCAGCATGGAGGGTCAAACACACATCAAACACTTTGGCGGCAAAGGGATCTGGCTCCTTCTCCGTCAGCATGTAAAGGAAGTTGGAAGCGTAATCCAATTTATCATTGGGCTGAATGGGATCGTTACCCTCCCGGATCATGTGGAAAGCTGCCACCATGGTGGGGATTTTTGCTAACAGACGCACCACCGCCGCCCGGATATATTTGGGGTCATCCAAGGCCCGTCGAGCATAGAACAATCCCAAGGCCGCCGCTGAAGTTTGCAAGGCATCCATGGGGTGCCCTGTTTCGGGAAAACACTTCATCATGTCCCGGATGTGGTACTTAATGCGTCGATGGGTGCGAATTTCATACTCAAACTCTTCTATCTCTGCCTGGGTGGGCAATTTACCCCAGATGAGCAGATAGGCTACTTCAATAAAGCTACTGGATTTGGCTAATTCTTCGATGCGAATGCCCCGGTACTCCAAAATACCGTCGGTGCCATCCACATGGCTCACCCTGGATTTAGCGGCGGGGACTCCGGCTAGGCCTTCTTTAAACACTTCGTTATCAGTCATCATATAGTTCACCTATAACGGACAATGCCACTACTATTGTTGCTTAGAGATTTGGATTAACAAAAAATTGCGCCGGCCCGGGCCTGCCTGCCCCCATATCCATATTAGGGAATCTGAAGGAATTCCGGAAATTTACCTTCACCCCTGGATTGAGCCCAGTACTGTTCCGACGAGCTTCGATCATTCGATCAATTGTGGGCTAGATCTAGACCAGCCAACGGGGGGGAGTTAGCAAAAACAGTTGCCCTTCACCCGGTGGACAGTCCCAGGAAGGCAACGTTAAACCAATAATGCCAGCTTTCTTAACAATTAATTTGCCTTGGGGGCTACCAAAAGTGAGATATTCAGCCCAGTTGGCCAAATCCGGCTGATGACCCACTAGGGCAAGGCAACGGTGACTGCGGTGGCGATATTCTTCTTTTAAATCATTGATGCCTTGGGGAATATCTTCCCCGGGGGCGAGGGAGGAAAAGGTTTCCAATTGGGGTGCAAGCCCCTGATCCATGAGAATCTGTGCTGTTTGCTGGGCTCGTACTAAAGGACTAGTGAGAATGAGGTCAAATTCCACTCCGATCGCCTGGAGGCGTTGGGCCACTCGCTGGGTTTTGTCTTTACCTTTTTGGGTCAATTGGCGATCGCCGTCGGGGATATCCGGGGACTGTTCCTGGGCAATGCCGTGACGAATAAGGTAAAGTTCCATAGAAATGACCGATAAAATAGGGAAGTTAGAGGCGATGGGCCGGCAAACTCAAGCAGAAAGCCATGGAAAAATACAACATCCAAGTTTTAGGTAATGTTAATTCCCAAGAAACCTTAGTGTTTGCCCATGGGTTTGGGAGTGAACAAAACGCCTGGCGCTCTATCTATCCGGCCTTTGAAGAAAATTATCGCATTGTTTTATTTGACTTTCCTGGCAGTAAACCCGCTAATAGCAAAGATTTTGATATTCAAAATTACAATTCCCTCAAGGATTATGCCGATGATTTGATGGAGATCGCCCATTTGGCAGGGGTGCGTCGGGGAGTTCTAATTGCCCACTCTGCTAGTTGCATGATTGGGGTGATAGCCAGTTTGCGGGATCCGAATTTGTTTAAGGGCATGGTTTTCATTTGTGGTTCCCCCCGCTATCGGGATGATGGGGATTATAAAGGCGGTTTTAGCCAAGAAAAAATCGCCACAATTCTCAATGAAATGAGCCATAACTATGCCGAGTGGATTCGCACCTATGCCCCGGCGGCGGTTAATGATCCCAACAAGCCAGAATTGGTGGAAGAATTTTCCCATTGTCTTTTGCAACTGCGTCCTGACATTGGCTTAGTGGTATTTAGTCTCATCATCATGTCCGATTACCGTCGGGAGGTGGCCCAGGTGGAGATCCCGACCTTAATCGTGCAACCCCAGGAGGACATTTTTGTGCCGCCCACAGTGGGGGCTTATCTTTACAGGATTATGAAAAATAGTGAACTTTATTGGATTGATACCCCGGGGCATTTTCCCCACCTAGCTAACCCAACGGAGATCACCAAGGCGATCGCCGATTATTTACAGGAAAATGAATTCGTTTAACTGGTGACCCTAAGACAGGTTTATGGCGCGGGGCTTCTCGCGTTTTAAGCTAATATTTGGGGGACAGCTTTTGGGGCACTGGAGGGTTTAACAATGGCTAAAGTAATGATTGTGGGAGCTGGGGGCGTGGGCAGTGTGGTGGCCCACAAATGCGCAGCTTTAGAGGACTTTACAGACATTCTTCTGGCTAGTCGCACGGTGGCCAAATGTGATCAAATTGCGGCCCACATTGGTTCCCCCAAGGTTAAAACTGCTGCCCTGGATGCTTTTCAGGTTAGTGACACGGTCAAACTCCTGCAGGACTTTGGGGCCGACTTGCTCATTAACGTGGCTTTGCCCTACCAGGACTTGGTGTTGATGGATGCTTGCTTAGAAGCGGGGGTGGATTACCTCGACACCGCTAATTACGAGCCCCCCGATCTGGCCAAGTTTGAATATAGCTGGCAGTGGGCTTACCAAGACAAGTTTAAGGATGCCGGGTTAATGGCTATGTTGGGTTGTGGCTTTGACCCAGGAGTAACGGGAATTTTTACTGCCTATGCCCTCAAGCACCATTTTGATGAGATCCATTACCTAGACATTGTGGATTGTAATGCGGGGAACCATGGCCAAGCTTTTGCCACCAATTTCAACCCAGAGATTAACATTCGCGAAATTACCCAAAAGGGCCGTTACTACGAAGATGGGGTTTGGCAGGAAATTGATCCCCTTTCCGTTCACCGGGATATTAACTATCCCCACATTGGCGATCGCCCTTCCTATTTGCTCTACCACGAGGAATTGGAATCCCTGGTGAAAAATATTCCTACCCTGAAACGGGCCCGCTTTTGGATGACCTTTTCGGAAGCTTACATTAACCATCTGCGGGTGCTGGAGGCGGTGGGTATGACCCGCATTGATGAAGTGGAATACCAGGGGCAAAAAATTGTCCCCCTACAATTTCTCAAGGCTGTGTTACCGGAACCCGCTTCCTTGGCGGAAAATTATTCGGGGCAAACCTCCATTGGTTGCTACATCAAGGGCGTTAAAGATGGTCAAGCCAAAACCTATTACATCTACAATAACTGCGACCATGCTGTCTGTTTTGCCGAAGTAGGCTCCCAGGCCATTTCCTACACCACTGGAGTGCCCGCCGCGTTGGGGGGATTGATGATGGTACAGGGCAAATGGAAGCAAGCAGGGGTATTCAATGTGGAAGAAATGGACCCCGATCCGTTCCTCGCCAAATTGGGGGAAATGGGTTTGCCCTGGCACGAAGTAGTCAACGGCCCCTTTCCTTTTGACGATTAGTGATTAGTTTTTAACTCAATTTTTAATGACTTCTGACCCCATTACCCTCCTCGTCAACGGCGATCGCCAAATCGCTCCTAGTCCAGTCACATTGCCAGATTTTCTGCAGAATCAAGGGTTCAACCTCCGCTTAATTGCGGTGGAATACAACGGTGAAATTCTCCATCGACAGTTTTGGCCGGAAACCCAATTGCAAAACGGCGATCGCCTGGAGATAGTTACCATTGTGGGAGGCGGCTAAAGTTCTCAGAAAATTGCCGCAAAACAATGGCCAGTTTTGGCGATCTTCATCCAAAAGATTTTGTTAAGATCCCCCTGGCCCGCGCTAGGTTTTTAATCCGAGAAAAACTTATGAGACAGGTTATTACCTATAAAGATGAAGATAACTACTGGATCGCCGAATGTCCTAGTTTGAAAGGATGTATTAGTCAGGGAGAAACGAAGGAAATTGCCTTAAAAAACATTAAAGAGGCTATTGCCGGTTATATTTCAGCCCTAGAAGAAGATGGCTTGCCAGTGCCCGAAGAGAAGTTTGAGACTTTTCTGGTTGTTCTATGAGTAAGCTCCCCCCTATCTCTGGTAAAACCTGTGTCAAAGCCTTGCAAAAAATTGGTTTCTATCTGAAACGACGGGAAAGTAGCCATATAATCTTGAGAAGGGATGACCCCTTTACCCAAATTGTTGTCCCCGATCATCCTACCTTGGCCAAAGGAACCCTACGGAGTATTTTGCGAGATATTAATTTGAGTGTGGATGAATTTATTGATCTCCTGTAGGGCGATCGCCTGGAGGTAGTTACCATTGTGGGGGGAGGCTAGCTTTTAATGGGGAGTGGTATAGCACCGCCTAGAATGGTTCTTAGCCCCAAAATTTTTTTGTAAGCACTTTTCTCTGTGGAAATTACTTTTCTTGGTACCAGCTCTGGCGTTCCCACCCGTAACCGCAATGTTTCCAGCATTGCCCTCCGTTTACCCCAAAGGGCGGAATTGTGGTTATTTGATTGCGGAGAAGGCACCCAACACCAGTTTTTGCGCAGTGAAGTCAAAATTTCCCAATTGACCCGCATTTTCATTACCCATCTCCATGGCGACCACATTTTTGGGCTAATGGGTTTATTGGCTAGCTCCGGTTTAGCTGGCTCCGGTCAAGGTATTGAAATTTATGGACCGGAAGGTTTAGCAGATTATTTAGAAGCCTGTTGCCGTTTTTCTAGCACTCACCTGGGCAAGCGCCTCAAAGTCCACACTGTCCGAGAAAATGGGCTAATTTACGAAGATAAGGATTTTCAAGTCCACTGCGGTTTATTAAAACATCGCATTCCAGCCTATGGGTATCGAGTGGAGGAAAAGCAACGGCCAGGGCGTTTCAATGTGGAGCAAGCGGAAGCTTTGGGCATTCCCTTTGGTCCTATTTACGGCCAGTTAAAACAGGGAAAAACCGTCACCCTAGAAGATGGTCGCCGAATTCGAGGTCAGGACCTCTGTGAACCACCGGAACCGGGCCGGAAATTTGTTTACTGTACTGATACGGTCTTTTGTGAAGGGGCGATCGCCTTGGCCCAGGAAGCAGATTTACTGGTACATGAAGCCACTTTTGCCCATCAGGATGCCCAGTTAGCCTTTGACCGGCTCCATTCCACTTCCACCATGGCAGCCCAGGTAGCTTTGTTGGCCAATGTCAAGCAGTTAATCATGACCCATTTCAGCCCCCGCTATGCCCCCGGCAATCCCCTGCAACTGGAAAATCTACTGGCGGAAGCCCAAGCTATTTTTCCCAACACCCGTTTAGCCAGAGACTTTTTAACGGTGGAAATTCCTCGTCAAAAAACCGATCCGGCCACAGCAATGTCAACCCCTCAGGCATCCCCTGCATAGCCGACCTTAGCCCGATACAGTAAAGCTTCGTTGCGCCGGTAACCCACGTAACGCACCATCACCATGGTCCCGATTTCTGGCCCTGGCCCTGGACCGATAAATTCGTGGAACTGGGGATCGTAGGGGACTATTTCCCCCACAGTGGCGATCGCCTCCACTTGCCATTGTTGAAGTAGGGTCGCGATGGGTTTGGTGAGGGGTAAAAGCTTTTGGGCTGGCCATTGGGGATTTTGTTGGGCGGCGGCGGCGGCAGTAGGCCATTGCAGTAACCACGGCTCAAGAATTTCTAGAGCTTTTTGTTGCCATTGACTTTCCAGTTGCTGGGATTGATAGATCAATTGCTGTTGCAGTCTGGTATATTCCCCTTGCAATGCCTTAATGGTCTGCTGTAGTTGTTGGTTTTCCTCGATCGCCGCTTGATCTTGTTCTATTTTTCCTAATTCGTTTCCTCCACCCAATTCTTGCCACAACTCTTCTAGGGTTAAACCCAAGGCGATCGCCAATTTGACCATAACACCCAGGGGAATTTGCGCTATCAAACCCCGCTCTAAACGGTAGAGATACCAACTGGAACTGTCTGCCGTTTCTGCTAGTTTAGACAGGGAAGCATAGCCAGCTTGCTCACAAAGTCGCCGCAAATTTTCTCGATAAGGAATATTAGTCATGGGGAATTAACAAAATTATTACAATCAAGTTTTAGCTTGACTTAAACTTATTTTTTACTTTTGTCAGTAAACTTTTAAATTTTAGCCAAGCAATTCTTCTTTGGGTTAAAGGTTCAATAATTTGCTTAAAACTAGGATGATAATCAAAAAATTCGTTAATATCTAACAAGATTGTTCTTAGTCGTTCTAAAATATTTTCTCGACGATACTCCGCCAGCAAACTGGGATCTACCCTGCGCCATTGTCTAGAACCTTTTACCACACCTAGAATCCTTTGACAGTCGTAGTCCAGAGCGTAGCCAGCAATTTTTTCGCAGTTAAATCCAGGGTCTAGATAATCGGAGAGCCCCCCATTGACACTAGAAAAAACATGACAGCCACAGGCCATAGCTTCCATGGGTTGCAGGCCAAAACCCTCACTTACCCCCTGTTGCGCCCAATATTCTGCTGAATCGTAAAGGTACACTTTAGCCCGGTTAAACATTCCCGTTAAATCTTCTACGTAACTGTCAATTATTTTTACGTTACATTGACTCCGTAAAGCCGGAATTAATTGTTTTAATAAATAGTGGGATGATTTACGAGCTTGCACCAACACATCAATGTCCCGGACTAAGCCTAAATCACTAAAATCTTCGGAAATATGATTGGGTAAATAATACAGTAAGGAATGGGGCGATCGTTGTCCCCAATAACCCATGGTGTTGCGGCTAATGCAAACAATGGGCAGAGCTGTCGGTAAATCAAATCCATAGCCAGTGCTGTGGGCATGGTAAATTACCCGATAACCCTGCAATTTTTTTGCTAATTTGGGAATATCAAAGCCCCAACTAATCACAAAAATTACTTGACCTAAATCTCCCTGAGACAAAATATCATCTAAAAAAAGCGTGTTTGGTTCCCGCTGTTTATAGGTAACAATGGTGGCAGGACAAATTTCTTGTACCAGCTTGATGGTTTTTAATTCTGCCCATAGGCCGCCACACGCGAATTTACCCCCTAATCCCGGTAATAAAAAGTAAAGTTTACGCATTGAAGTTTGATTTAAATATACGGAATAAAAATAAGTTAATAAAGATTAAAACACTAAAATAAATCTTAGCTTTTGATCTGAATGTCACTAAAATTAAGCAAACACCACAGTGCGGTTATCATAAACAAGAATTCGATGTTGCAAATGTAAACGCACGGCCCTAGCCAGCACCACCCGTTCCAAATCTCGGCCCTTACGAATTAAATCGTCCACATTATCCCGATGACTAACCCTGACCACATCCTGCTCGATAATTGGACCCTCATCCAATTGGGCGGTGGCATAGTGGGCGGTGGCTCCAATGATTTTTACGCCCCGCTCATGGGCACGATGGTAGGGATTTGCTCCGGGAAAAGCCGGCAAAAAAGAGTGGTGAATATTGATGACATTGGGAAATTGAGCCACAAAATCTGTGGTTAAAATCTGTAGATATTTTGCCAATACCACCAGATCAATTTGATACTGTTTCAACAAGGCCAATTCAGCCGTTTCCTGAGCTAATTTATTCTCTTTCGTAATGGGTAAACAATGGAAATCAATGCCAAATTGGTCAGCAATGGGTTTGAGGTCAGGATGATTACTAATAATGAGGGGAATTTCACAACGCAACTCTCCCGATCGCCAACGCCAGAGAATATCGAGCAGACAATGATCTTGCTTGGACACCCAGAGGGCTAACCGGGGCAACTGGTCAGAAAAATGAATTTGCCAAGTGGCCTGGAGTTGCTCAGCCAATTGGGACCAAGCGGATAACAACTCCGGACGGGATAGGCGAAAATTGTCCAACTGCCACTCCACCCGATTCAAAAATAATCCACTGGAAAAATCCGTGTGCTGGTCGGCGTGGATAATATTGCCCTGGTTTTGATAAATAAACTGGGCAATTTGGGCCACAATGCCAGGCTGGTCAGGACAGGAAACAAGCAGTGTTGCGGTGAGATTTTGCATCAAAGACAAAGGAATACAGCCCTAGGAATATGAGACGATAGTCCACCTTGTCATTTTCCCACTTAGTGCCCCCAGGGAATTTTTCTAACTATGATGGGGAAAATTGAAAAATTTGCCCTAACTCAAAATACCTCAGTTTTTTTTAGTTGTTCTTCCTGATACTCCGCTAAATTACCCCATGGCTAAAATCCCTACTATTGATCGCCGTCAGTTAATCCAATACGGCGGAGCTTTCCTCGGCACTAGCTTGATGGCCACCATACTGGGCAATCAAATGGCTGGTAACCCAGCCGCCCAGGCCCAGTCTGCTAACCAAACGCCCCAGCAACTTTTAACGGAATTGATGGAGGGCAATGGACGTTTTGCCGCACAAAAAAGGGTTAAGGCCAACCAAGACCTCTATCGTCTTGCGGAAGTGGCCCAAGGTCAAAATCCCTTTGCCGCTATCCTTAGTTGTGCCGATTCCCGAGTACCGCCGGAGATTATCTTTGATCAGGGTTTAGGGGATTTGTTCATCTGTCGCATTGCCGGCAACGTCGCAACCCCTCAGGAGGTGGGAAGCTTGGAATTTGGCACCCTAGTTTTGGGAGCAAAGGTGTTGATGGTTTTGGGACACCAAGGCTGTGGGGCTGTGAAAGCCGCCATGGATGGGGGAGATTTACCGGGACAAATTGGCAGTGTGATCAAAAAAATTGATATCGGCTCTGTTACCGATGACAGCAGTAATGCCGCCAGTGTGGTCATGGCTACGAAAGCCAACATTGAACACCAAATGGCAGTGCTCAAACAATCCCCGGTGCTAAGTCAATTGATAGCTGACGAAAGGTTATTGATTATGGGCGCTTACTACAATCTAGAGTCGGGCATTGTAACACTGTTGTAGTTCAATCAATCAAGACATCTTCCCCGGAATCGCTTTGGCTGGCTTCCCATTCCACATTGGGCATGGACTCGAAAGCTTGACGCACATAGGATTCCCACAGGCTACGCATTTTAGCCAGGTAGGGATCTCCCAAGCGTAGTTGTAGTGTATGGCGCACGGAAAAATGATTGGCCTCCACCATGGTCAGATTAATGGGGGGCCCAACGGAAATATTTGACTTCATAGTGGAGTCAATGGAAAGCAAGGCGCATTTGGCCATGGCTTCCAGGGGGGTGTCATAGGTGATGGTGCGGTCCAGCAACGGCTTGCCATACTTAGTTTCGCCAATTTGTAGGAAGGGAGTCTCCTTGGTGGCTTGGATGAAATTACCCTGGGGATAAATCAAGTACAATTCCTGGTGCGGTTCCCCCTTAATTTGCCCTCCCAAGAGGAAATTGCACTGAAAATCAATGCCATCTTTTTCTAGCCATGGTCGGTCTTTTTCCTGCATTTCCCGCACCTTACCGCCGATGTAAGTGGCCACTTCGTGCATAGTGGCAATGTTGTGGAGATGGTCCCCGTCATCCCGCTGGATATCTCGGTCAATCTGATGGAGCACCGCCTGGGTAATGGCTAGGTTGCCGGAGGTGCAAAGAATTAAAATTCGATCGCCAGGGAGGGAATAATCAAATAATTTCTTATAGGCGGAAGTATAATCTACCCCCGCATTGGTGCGGGAATCTGCCCCCATGACCATGCCAAAACGATTAATTAAACCCAAACAATAGGTCATAGCCAAAGTGTGATGATTTTAGTAATTCAAGGGGAGGTGAGACAATTCTGCAACCAAGCGACAATGTCCGCCGCCGTAGTTTGGGATTCCCGCAACTGAAAATAGGGCAACACCACAGTTTTTGGGGCCGGCGTCACCCCCAAAATGGCGATCGGGCCATGGAAAGTGGCCAACTGCTGCCAAAGTTGTTCCAGGTCTAGGGGGGAGGGACTCAACTGTTCGAACAACAGCAGAAGGGGATGACCTTGCTTCCGTTGTAGTTGATGCCAGTAGAACCGCAGTTTAGATAGATTATCAGGGATAGCTCCGTCAAATTCAGGACAATCTTGGTCAAGCATTTGGTCGTAGATATCCACACTGGGATTATCCAAGTTCAAAAATTGACTAGTATCAATCCAAATTATCCGACAACCATTGAGGGGATCACTTTCCCCCTGTAAAGTTTGGGCCAGGGAGTATCGGAAAAAGGATCTTTGTTTAGAACTTTTCCCAGGAATACTGGTGCCGGACACCGCCAGGGGAGTTTGATGCCATGCTTGATAAAAGTCAGCATAGGTCATTTGTCGGGCACAGTACCAAAAAATTTGCCAATGGTCTGCCAAGTTTTCCCCTTGGGGCCGGGCACATAGCTCCCGCAGCTGATAAACCACCGTGGGTAACAACTTACGGGGCACAATTTTGATCAAAGCCTGAGTTCCATCCTGACGGACCCGATCTTCAGGATTTTCCAGCAGTAATCCCACCAGGGCTTGGGTCACTTCTCGATTGTTAGAGCCGATTTGGGCCAAGGTTTTCACCACACCCCGGAGTATTTCTGCCTCAGTATCGGTGCCAACCACACGGATTAGGGCAGCCAACACAGCAGGATTATTTTTTCCCACCAGGGCTAAATCTTGGGCGGCCGCTAGGCGGATACTTTCGTTGTCGCCATTTTGCAGGAGATTGATCAGGGCCATGAGGGCAGAAAGGTTACCTGGATCAATGCTGGCTAGACTGGCGGCGGCCTGTCGTTGGCCATAGGGATCCTCCTTGTTACGCACTAGACGTAGGAGAGTATTAATGGCGATGGGATTACCTGGATCAATGCGCCCTAAAATTTCGGCCCAAGTTTGGAGATGCTCGCTGGTTTCGGTGTTTTCCAACAAATATACCAGGGAAGACAAAATGCCGACGTTCTGGGGATCGACTTTTAGCAGAGCTTGGATAGTTTCATTGAGCAACCAGTCCCCTTCTTCCGTGCGGGGTTGGGCCACGGCTTTTTCCACTAGGGTAGTTAGGGTGGCGATCGCCGAGGGGTCTCCCTGGCCAATTTTGGCCAGACTACTGACAATTAACCAACGGACAAAAACATCCTCCTCCGCCATCAACAGGTCAGCTAAGCCAGCTACGACGGTGGGCGACGGCACTTCCACTTCCCCCAGACTATAGATGGCTTGTTTTCGCAACGGTAGGGGTTGATCTGCTTGGATATGCCTTTGGAGAACGACCAGAGCAGTGGGGTTGCCGGGGTCAATTTTTTCTAGACTTTCGGCTGTCTGGCAGAGAAAAGCCCCAGGGGGATAAAGCCTTAGTTTTTGCAGCAGGCCGGCAATGACCAGGCTGTGGTTTTTGCCCACCACTTCCAAACATTGCAACACCTGACGATGGTGCAGAACCGATAATTTGGGAGAAAGAAAATCCAGCAGAGCTTTAATCACCGGCAAGTTGCCCACGGCACAATGGGCTAAGGTCTGGAGGGCTAGGCTGTAATCTTTTTGGCCAGGGCGCAAAGCCGCCAAGAAAGTAGCTACCCCGGGGGAACTATTGGGATCAATTAAAATCAGTGCGGAGGCAATGGCAAAGCGCAAACTAGATTGTTCATGGAGGGCTAGCTGTTGCTCTAGAACTTCGATCGCCTGGGGAAATCCCTGCCCCCACTGTCCCAGCCATTGGCAGCATTGACCATATATCCGGTCATCTTCGGTGGTTTGTAGAATTTTGAGCAGGGCTTGGAGCACTGGCGCACGGTGGGTTTCAGTCAAAAGCGCCGTCACCCATTTTTGTTGACCCCCATTACCTGCCATGGGCGGCAATCCCTGGGCTAATAATCTGGCCACAATTTCATCGGCCTGGGCAAGGTCGGGACATTCCCTTAGGGCCAGGGCCGCACACTCCAAAGCCCTGAGTCCGTAAAAATTTTCCGGGCTACAACGGTCGTCAAACTCCAACATTGCCTGGAGAAAGGCTTGTTTATTGACTAAGCTGATATCTTCCCTTCCCCACCAAAAGGCCAATACCCTCTGCCACTCTGGATCGAAAATACGATACTGATGCCGATAAATATCCAGGAAAAAGTGCCAATCGGCGATCGCCAGGGCGGCAAAATAATCCCGAAAAGTGTCGTCGGCAAAGCCATAGCCCCTTTCCCAAACGCCTTTGCGCACAGCAGTCTTGGGAATTAACCAGCCCAATTGCAACGCCGAACGCAACAGGGGGGAATCTTTGCCAAAAATTTTTTCCACTTCCACCGGGGCCAGGGGTCGATGGTCAGCTCGGTTTTCCCCCAGCATTTGTTTAGCTAATTGACCCAAAAGCTGGGCCAACTCATCCTGCTGCCCTGGTTTGGTAGGGGCCCATTCACTCTGCCACAGATAAAAAGCCTTGACTAATTTGTTGTACAGAGCTCCACTGCTGACGGGAAAGTCCCCCGGTTGATCTGCCCAAAAGCGACAGCACAGCATTAAGCGCCGGGGACGGAGGAGATAGGGACGTAAATACCTCACCGAGGGATTGGCCAGGGCCTCTTTCAAAGCATTGGCTAGGGCATTGGGCTTACCGGGGTTTTCCGGTTGACCCGGGCGATCGGCGCTGAAATAATCTTCAATGGCGATTTCCACGTTATCAGGATAGACCAGTGGCTCGATTTGATAACGGGTAAAACCGGCCAGTCCCCGGGGATCGTTGCGCCTGGTGTCCGGACGACAACTCAACAGCACCGGAGTGGTGGGCACTTCCGCCAAACTATCCTTGAGCCAGGTAAGGCTGCCTTGGGCCCCGGACATCTGGCTTGGGTCGGTAAAGGTGTAATCAATGCCGTCTAACACTAACCAAAACTGCCCCGTCTGGAGTCCCAGCAGTAAACTATCCCGCCAAGTTGCCGGGAGAATTTCTTCTTCGAGGGCCATGGCTTCTTGTAACCAAGGACCAAATAGATAGTCTTTGATGCTCCGGTGTTTAAAACGAGAGGAGTTAAGCCAGATGGGTAAGCAATGGGCCTGGCCTTCTTGGTGGCGTTGCCAGAGCCCCTGGGCAAAATGTTGCAAAAAAATTGTTTTCCCAGATCCCGCTTCCCCCACGATCGCCAGGTAACGGCTTTTTTCCCCTCCCTCGGCGATGGGAGTTAATAAACTGTCCAAAAATTCCAGGGGGCCATAGCTAGCCGGGGCGTTGTAGCCGCTGGTAGATCCGCTGGCAATAACCTTAAGGGAACGGGGAATGCGACCGGCTTTTTTCACAACCCATTCCGGCTGAGTTTGCACTGAGGTGCAGGGGAGAGCCCGGTAGAGCAACTGTTGACATACCGTGGCCCAGTCGGGGACATTCGGGGAACTTTCCTGGTTATTTTCTTGACCGTGGTGATTGTTCGCTGTCCCTGAAAGGCTGGAGGAGTGGACCATGGTAGTTGCCAACAAGGTGGGGAGGAAGCAGGAATTGGGGGCGATCGCCAGGAATTTTGGGTCACAGGCAGAATAAATTCCCTCTGGCATTCACTGTACCAAATCTACCTACCCTAGAACCGTTGGCCGGGGCAAATAATTACCGACAAATTCGCACTTCCACCAATCATGTAGTTTATTTTGACTATAAAAATAAACTATGATGGGGCCATGGGGTTAGGGTTTCCCAGGTTGATCTGGTCACTGGTCAGCGGGCACCGATGGAAGCTTGGAAAGCCGGTCGTTGCACTAGGCCCTGGACGTAGGCCGCCACCGCAGGATAGTCGTCAAAATTAAGTTTGAGCATGATGGGGACATAGGCCAAAATTGAACCGACGGCCACATCCACCACCGAAAATTTTTCTCCGAGGATAAATGGCGATCGCCCTAAAATTTTCTCCAAAGATTGCAACAGTCGGGGCATTTCCTTTTCCCGCACTGCTTCAATAAATAAACCATTGGCCAGGGTGGAATTGGCAAATAAAATCCACTGGTTAACTAGAGCTCTGGCCTGGGCATCGGCGGGAATGGTGCTAGCTTTTTCCGCTAAGTAAAGCAAAATTGCACCGGATTCCCAGAGATGAAAGTTCCCATCGGCGATCGCCGGCACCTTACCAAAGGGATTAATGGCTAAATAGGGAGCTTGGCGATGTTCCCCTTCCTTGAGGTTAACGTTGACGAATTCGTAGGGCAGGGATAATTCTTCTAAGTACCACTGAATGATGGAGGCTCGACTTTGGGGGGCACCGTATAGTTTGATCATGATTTTTTCTCCGATTTGATGCTGTTTAATCCTAGATGTTGTCCTGGCTTGGGAAACCGATCCCCAGCAGAGTTTTGCAAAAAAGTTATCGCCCTACGGAAGATTAAAAACCACCATATCCTGGCCCACCACCGGCGATCGGGCAATGAGATCCCCTTTTAGATCGTAAATCCACAGTCGTCGGAAGGAAAGTTTTTGGGCCCTCTGCCATAGGGCATCTAGGAGGGTTTGTTGCTGTTTGGGGGACAATTCCTGCCAGGAATCGCCTACCGTCAAGGTCAAGCGACTGGCTAAAAAGTTTGGTTCGATGCGCTCCATCAACTGGGGAGGATAAAGTCCTTCTAAATCTACTAATCCCCGCTGAATCACCGCCAATAAACTCTGTTCCGGAGTTAAGGGGGCCAGGGGCAGGGGGGAAACGGCCACGGGTGCGGGGGGAGAGGGGGCTTCCAGGACTGTGGGTAATCCGGTCTCTTCAACCAAATTGGTTGTCTTTTCGGGAGATGTATTGACGGTATTGGGCGTGGAATCGGCCAGGGGCACCGGGGGCTGCTCTTTAGTCGGCAAAAGCGTTGCTACATTAGCCCATTGGGTCGCTAATTGATCCCAAAGTGGCGGCAGATTAAGGGGGGGAATACCAATCCAAAGGACAATCCCCACCAAAATTCCCAACAGGGCAGTGGCAATGGTGGCCAAAATACCGAATTTCCCTTTTTTACGGGGTTTGACTTTATTAACTTGGGGGGAAGCGCTAACATCTGTTTCTACAGATTCAGCAAAAAAATCGTCCCATTGTTCCGTTTGCAGATCACCAGGTAGGGGGCCTGGTTGCAGAGGGGCGGGGGCAGAAGTTGCAGAACTATTGACCAACACCGCTAAGCGGCTAGCCGTGGCCTGGAGGCGGTCAACGGCTGCTCGGGGAAGTTGGATGCCTTGTTGGGGATTGGCCTGTAACTTTTGAATTACCTGTTCAAGTTGCCCCAGGGTAGCTTCCAGTTGGGATGCGAGGGAGGGGTCTGATGGAGAAAATCGATCAGCCATGGAGATGTTTGCAAATACTGGGCAAAGAGCTCAGGACAACCCTGGGGAGAAGTGCTTGAGGCCAATGGACATCAACGGTTAAAGAAGGAAGGATAGGCCCTAAAACTTGGATTCCAGGGATTTCAGATATTCCGTATTGACGCCGGATTCCCGCACCAAAGCAATTTTGCCCGTTCGAGCCACCTCTTTAATGCCGAACTTGGCCAACATCTGGAGGATTGCCACCATTTTACCCGGGTCCCCCACCACTTCGATGGTGACGGTGTCTTCGGAGATATCCACAATGCGGGCCCGGAATACCTGGGCTAGCTCAATCACTTCCGCTCGGTTAGGGGCATTGGCGCTCACCTTCACCAGCATCAATTCCCTTTCCACACAGGGAGTTTCGGTGATGTCCTGTACTTTAATTACGTTAACCAACTTGTAGAGTTGCTTGGTCAGTTGTTCGATGGTGTTCTCATCCCCCGGCACCACCATGGTGATGCGGGAAACGTCCCCCTGTTCCGCCGACCCCACCGCCAAGCTCTCAATGTTAAAACCACGGCGGGCAAATAGTCCGGCAATGCGGGTTAGCACTCCGGCTTCATCTTCAACTAAAACAGAGAGGGTGTGTTTCATGGGGGGCAAAGAAGGCGATCGCCGGTGGCCATTGGGGTAAAATTCCACCGGTCTGGGTTAGGGCCCAGTCGTGCAAAGTTAGTGAAATTCGTTGATAAATCCAGCCTTATATCCTACCATGCCCGCCGGGCAAGCTTGCATTTTGCAAAATTCCTCACTAGAGTTAGGGAAGCTGAAGAGTAGTCCGTCGGATCTTAAACGATTGTTTTTGCCCTTGCCATAGATTTTTATGAGTGATTTACCCACCCCAGAAGCGCCGGAAATGACCAATCCTGCCCCAGCGGAACCCCCACCCACCTATGTTAAGTTGGCTATGCGTAATATGGTCCGTAAAAAGGGCAAATCCCTAACCCATTTTTTTCTGTCCGCCAGTGCCCTCCTCGGAGTGCTGGTGGGGATTTCCTACCTAACCCGCTAAGGCCATGGTACCTACATCTGTTAACCGGATTGCGGTGGAATTAAGCTTACAAACTGATTTAACTGATTCCGCCATGGCTGCCCCGGAGGTGGAAGAGCTACTAACCAATCCCTGGCAAGGGTGGTGTCAACGGTGGCTGGAATACCTGGCAGATTATCTCCCTCCTGCTTCCAGCTACGAACTCACCTTACTATTCACCGGCGATCGCCGTATCCAAGAGTTAAATCGTAAATTTCGCCACCAGGATAAGCCCACCGACGTGTTGGCTTTTGCGGCCTTAGAAGGAGATTTTCCCTTAATAGAATCTGAAGAAACGGAGGAACCCCTTTATTTGGGTGATATGGTGATCTCCCTAGAACGGGCTGACCATCAGGCTAGGGAACAGGGCCATAGTGCAAAATTAGAAGTCGTGTGGTTAACGGCCCACGGCCTACTCCATCTCCTCGGTTGGGATCACCCCGACGAAGCCTCCCTCACCACCATGTTGTCCGAACAATCCCATCTATTAACTTTAATCGGTCAAAATCCTCCCCTATTAACCTAGAACTTGTAACCCAGGTTACATAGGAGAATTGTTCTGTCGACTACACTGCTCGGAGTCGTAGCTAATGAAATCGGTATATCCCATGTCTTCCCCATCCTCGGCGGTTTTTGCTGATCAGGGTTTATCCGGCAAGGCTAATCAGACCCAGTCTCCCCCTCCCTTAGCTCTGGTGGTGCCTGCCTCCAAGCCCGCTGCTAAAAAGCCATTGAGAAAAAATGCCTGGCAGGTGGCCCCCAATCTCTTGGTAAGTTTTCGTTACGCCTGGGCCGGAGTTAGTTATGCCTTTGCCACCCAACGGAATTTTCGTATCCATACCTTCACAGGGGTAGCGGTCATCACAGCGGGCTTTCTGTTGCATTTGGAGGCAATCGCCGTGGCGGTGCTGGCCCTGACTTCCTGCCTAGTAATGATTTTGGAGTTGTTAAATACAGCCTTGGAATCGGTGGTGGATTTAACGGTGGGGCAGTCCTACCATGAGCTAGCTAAAATTGCCAAAGACTGTGCGGCCGGAGCAGTATTATTAGCGGCGATCGCCGCAGTGATAGTGGGGGGCTGTTTATTATTACCACCACTGCTATCCTTGATGGTCTAATCCCCGTCCACATTTGACCGTAAAGGAGCATTCCAGTTGATTCTGGTCATAGATAACTACGACAGTTTTACCTACAACCTCGTTCAGTATTTAGGCGAATTGGGGCAGAAATACGCCGTGGCCGAAGATCTGAGGGTGTATCGCAACGATCAAATTAGCCTCGAAGAAGTTAAATCCCTCCAGCCCGATGCCATTGTTATTTCCCCCGGCCCTGGCCGTCCCGATGACGCGGGTATTTCCCTCCAGTTAATTGAAAAGCTCAGCGCCTCCACGCCGATTTTAGGCGTTTGCCTGGGGCACCAGAGTATTGGCCAAGTATTTGGGGGCAAAGTGGTGGCCGCCCCGGAATTGATGCACGGCAAAACTTCCCAGATCTATCATCAACAACAGGGCATTTTTGCTGGTCTAGCCAGTCCCGTGCAAGCAACCCGTTACCACAGTCTGATCGTTGAGCGGGAGAGTTTGCCGGAGTGCCTGGAGGTGACGGCCTGGTTGGCCGACGGCATGGTAATGGCTTTTCAGCACCGGGACTATCCCCATGTGCAGAGTGTGCAATTCCATCCGGAAAGTATTCTCACGAAGGAAGGGAAGCAAATGCTGGAAAACTTTCTGCAGAGTCTCGGTTAGGAACTTTTCTCTCAATTCGGCCTAAGTCGGTCAAGGTTTAACCCCCAACCAAGTTACCCCCATTGTTCCATGGCATTCCTAGCCCCAAGGGTGATAGGCTGGGTCAGTGTTTTTGGGTACGCTAGTCAACCTTTGAATCATCTATGTCTGACACACAAAATACCGGCCAAAACCAAGCCAAGGCTCGGCAGTTACTGGGCATGAAGGGGGCCGCCCCGGGGGAAAGTTCCATTTGGAAAATTCGTCTTCAGTTGATGAAGCCCATCACTTGGATTCCCCTGATCTGGGGGGTGGTCTGTGGGGCCGCTTCTTCCGGGGGCTACATCTGGTCAGTGGAGGATTTCCTCAAAGCCCTCACCTGTATGTTGTTATCTGGCCCGTTAATGACCGGTTATACCCAAACCCTCAACGATTTTTACGACCGGGAAATCGACGCCATCAATGAACCCTACCGACCCATTCCTTCCGGGGCCATTTCCGTGCCCCAGGTGGTGACCCAAATTTTAATTCTGTTGGTGGCTGGTATTGGCGTTGCCTACGGCTTGGACGTGTGGGCCCAGCACGATTTTCCCATTATGACAGTGCTCACTTTAGGGGGAGCTTTTGTCGCCTATATTTACTCTGCACCACCGTTGAAGCTAAAACAAAACGGCTGGTTGGGTAACTATGCTCTGGGGGCTAGCTACATTGCCCTACCGTGGTGGGCGGGCCATGCTCTGTTTGGCACCCTCAACTCCACCATTATGGTCTTGACCCTGATTTATAGCTTGGCTGGTTTGGGCATTGCGGTGGTCAACGATTTCAAAAGTGTGGAAGGCGATCGCCAATTGGGGCTCAAGTCCTTGCCGGTAATGTTTGGTATCGGGACAGCGGCTTGGATTTGCGTGATCATGATCGACGTTTTCCAAGCGAGTATTGCGGGATACCTGATTTATGTTCACCAACAGCTTTATGCTACCATTGTGTTGCTATTGCTCATTCCCCAGATAACTTTTCAGGATATGTATTTTCTCCGTAATCCCCTGGAAAATGATGTCAAATACCAAGCCAGTGCCCAGCCATTTCTAGTTTTTGGGATGTTAGCCACCGGTCTGGCCTTAGGTCATGCGGGGATTTGAACTCTCTAACTGAAAGATTAAATCACGCTCAAAAAGCGTGCAATTCCAAGCCCAGGAAGCTAGCAAAAAAGTAGACCGGGCTTGGTTTTACTATTCAATGGGAGAAATGATTGGTCAATTATCCCCGGCGATCGCCGCCCTAAAATCTAAAGGGGATCAACCCGCACCACATTGGTTTGGTCAATGTTGAACCATTCCTGGAGCAAATCATGGTTTTCCGTGCTAGAAATTACTTCATCCACAAAGCGTTTCCAGTCTCCGTCCCCCTGGGGCAGAATGCAGGCATAAAGTTCCGTGGTAATGGGTTGATAAGGTCCTAGAGCGTATTCAGCTGGGTTTTTGCCCTGTTTAAGCAGTTCCCCCACTAGCAAAATGCCATCGCTGACAACGGCCTTCACCTGGCCCCCATCCAATTTAGCAATGCCTTCCTCCCGGTCTTGCACTGGCACCCACTGGGCTAGGGGATAAATTTTGGGGATGATATCAAAGGTGGTGGTGTTTTGAATGTAGGCAATGGGAATGCCCTCCAGGGTGCCATTAATATTAAAACCCTCCACACTGCCTTGTTTCATCAAAAACTTGGCCCCGGAAATAAAGAATGGAGCTGAAAAGTCCACCAATTCCAACCGATCTTGGGTAATGGTGGTGGCTTCACAAACTATATCCAATTCCCCACTGGCGATCGCCTCAAAACGACTCTGGAGGTCAACCCTATCTAAATCAACCGTAATGGTCTTACCCATCTCTTCTGCCAACTTCAAGGCAATTAAGGCCATTAAATCAACCCCATAACCCTCCATTTCCCCATTGGCCATCTCAAAACCAAACGGGACAGCATCGGTGCGGGTTCCAGCCCGTAATTCCCCCGTGCGGGCCACCCTCTCCAACACAGTTTCCGCCTGGACCGGGGCGATCGCCACCAGGCCAGTGGTAAAGGTCAAAGCCAACCAAGTAAAAGCACTTTTGAGCAACATAAATTTCAATCCTTAAATTCGCTTGAATTTACTAAGGGTTTATCCAGGCTCAGGGTAGCGCAATTAGTTCGCTTGGGCCCAGATAAAATCCCATAGGAGACTGAAAATGTTCTAAAACGGCATAATCCCCGGGAACATTTACCAAGAAATCAATCTCAAAAAGTGTTTTTATGTAACTTTGCCAACACGTCATAGGCCTTAAAATCCCCGGCCCGGCGTAGAAACCTCAGGCGATTTTCAATTAATAGTTTGGCATCCGCCCTGGTAATGGGTTCAAATTGGGTATTGTTCGGCGTCGTTTTTACCAAAAAAAATAACCTTTGGGCATAAAGGGTAGTAAAAATCTCCTGATTATCATCCAAGAAACAAATCTGATACAAAAGCCCGAAGGTCGGATGGTTAAGGTAAATTTCGTTACTCATTGAGATCGGGGAGTTAGGGCAAGGACAAATTGCCAACCGAGATGGCTGTCACTGGCTAGAGAAATCTTACCCCTTCCTGTCCCTCCTTAAGCCGTTGGCACGAATTAACCTCAAATTTGCTGTAGTTTTTGATACGGACCGATCCATAGGCACTAAGGCCGGGGGGGCAGTGGTTGCACTTCTTCCTGGTTTTTAAAGTACAAAGGGTCTTGATTAGGGTCTGGGGCTGGCACCAAGGGCTTCATGCTGCGGATTGCTCCCAGGGCCTCCTTAATCATCACCGCCGAAGGCACAGCCACTATTACCCCCAGTAGTCCGCCGATTCTGGCCCCGGTTAACAGGGAAATCAAGACCCAAAAGGGATTTAATCCTGTCACACTGCCCAGTACCCTGGGGGCAATGCCATTTTCAACAATTTGCTGGATCACTAGAGCCACCGCCAGCAGTTGCAACGCCATGCCAATGTCCCGCAGAGCTACCAAAAAAGTAACCAGCACAATGCCCACCGACCCACCAAAAGGAATTAGGGCCATTACTCCCACCGTGAGGCCAAAAAGTAAGCCAAAGGGAACTTTGAGCAGTAAAAAGCCAGAAATCAGCCCCAGGGCCATGCAGGTGGCGGACACCAATTGGCCGAGGAAATAGTTTTGGAAACTGCGGCGTAGAGTATCAGAAAAAGGTTTTTGGAAACGCTCTGGCAACCAACCTATGATGCTTTGCCAAACATCGTCGGTGTGGAGGAGGAGATAAAAGGTCAAAATTATCGTCAACAGTACGTCCAGCAAACGCACTACGGTGAAGACGGTCAAGCTTAGGGCGAGGTTGAGGGTGCTGCCAGCCAAGTTTTGTAATTCGGCCGCTAGGCGGCTGTTAATTTGGGGAATAAGACCATCAAAATTGACCGGCCAACCAAGAATCTCTGCCTTTTGATCCAACAATACCAATTGTTTCTGCCCCGAATCGAGCCAATCCGGTAGGCGGGCCACCAGTTGTTGGGCTTGGGATAGGGCGAGGGGAATGAGGGTTACCCCCAGGGCGGTGAAAATAATCAGGGCGGTGAGGAAAACAAAACTAGCCGCCACAAAACGTTTAGCCCCTTGTTTTTCTAGCCAGGCCACCGGGTAGTTGAGTAAAAAGGCGATGACGGAGGCAATGAGGCTAATAACAAAAAGGGATTCAAAATAACCAAAAATCGAGGACAGGGCCCTGGCATTGAGCACCATTAACGGGGCCCCCAGTACTAACACTAATAGGCGGGTGATGGCATTGAGGGAATTCCACCATTTGAACAACCAATTTTGCGGCGGGGGACTGGGATGATTGTTGGCTGGTTCTGTCATAGTTGGCGGTCTCGCAGAGAGCCTCGATCCAGGGGTCGTGGGAGTGTCAAATCTTTAAGGTCTGGGGCCATTTAGCTTTGATTGTTTCCCTCAATCCGGAGTGACAAAATTTTTGCCATTGGGAAGAGTATCGCCAAAACAGGGTAGCTAAGCTCCCACAGGAGAGGGAAAGCCCCAACAAAATAAAGGTGACTGGGGTAATGACCCCAATACTGAACCAAGAAGCAACGTGGAGCACCATTACTCCACAGACGGTGAGGGTGGCAACGTAGGCAGTGTTAACTGACCAGCGGGGTTGCCCTAGGGCAATTAAAACGGCGCAAATGGTGGTCCAGAGTAAAATTGACGGTACCAGGGCGGCGCAAATGCCAACGCAGTGGCCTCGGGAAAAATCAGCTAACCAGGTAATCAAATTCATACTCTCAAAAAAAAGTTCGGCGGCGATCGCCCATAGGACCGTGCCGCCCATTATATAGCAACAGCCCAAGGAGGGCATGGCAGTGGACTGGGGGCACCCAGAACTGAAAAGTTAAAACGTTCATGATGGTTTTTGCTATGGTTGACGAGAAGGGAAAGGAGGAATGGGGTCGCCATTCTTCGCTTCAACTTTCGGCAAACTTTTAACTTTGTTCAATCCCGCAACCGTCCATGGATACAAACGACTGGCTAAAACAACTCTTGATGATCGGTGTTGGCACCACCACCCTAGTGGCGGAAAAACTCAGCGATGTGAGCGACCAATGGGTAAAGGAAGGCAAAATTAACGCGGACCAGGCCACCGCCTTTGTGGATGATTTGATGAATCAAATTAAAAACGAGCAGGGACAAATTGAAGCAAATTTGGAAAGACAACTGCGCAATATGCTCCAGGATTTGGGTTTACCCCGTCAGTCGGAAATGGACGAGTTGCGGGGACGCATCGATCGCCTGGAACGACAAATCCGTGACCTGGAAAATCAGCGTTGGCGTTAACTACGAGCGGGTATCATTTGCCTTGGTGGACAGTAACAAAATAACTACACCATAGAGTTTATGGAGAATAGGGAACTCGAATCCCTGACCTCTGCGGTGCGATCGCAGCGCTCTACCAACTGAGCTAATTCCCCGAACTGACCCTCCATTTTAACATTCGATGTTGCTGTTCGTTATCTGTTTTAATTTTGTCCTAGCCCTGGGCAATGTCTTCTTAGCCGTTAAGCTTTACTTTGTCTATCGACAGTTACAGCAACTCACCAAGCGTTTAGACCATTGGGAAAGCTGTTGCCATAACCTGTTTGCTCCGGCCCCTGCCCTGTTGACCAATTTGGCCAAAAAAAATCGACATTTACGTCAGCAGTACAATCTCTTGCTAAAACGTTGGTCTGTGATCAAAGGGGTGTTACAAATTTGGCAGTTGGCTAGTCAGGGTCGCTGGTGGGCGAACTTGGTTAATGATTAGGGAAAAATTAAGTTTTACAAAAATTTCCTGGCATAGTTGAAGAAACTTTCAGCAAATTAATCGCAGCAAAACCAATGAAACCCAAAGTGGCGATCGCCTGTCAGGGTGGGGGCAGCCAAACTGCTTTCACCGCCGGTGTAATGAAGGCTCTGTTCGAGAACAAGATGCAAGACCACTTCGACATTGTGAGTTTGAGTGGTACTTCTGGAGGCGCTATTTGTGCCCTACTAATTTGGTATGCCCTGAAAAAAGGAGAAAATCCGGTCTGGAAAAGATTGCTTGATTTTTGGCTGGATAACAGTGCCCAAACCTATCAGGAAAGATTTTTTAATGATTTTGTCATTAGGTCTCTGGAGTTGACCAGCAAAGGCATCGTTCCCCAGTATAGTGTGACTCCCTATTCTCCCCTAGCCCAGACCTGGTTAGCTTCGGCTACCCAAGGGTTACGGAGTCGCTTTACCAATTTAGAAGAATTGTTACAGGCCCATGCCGATTTTTCAGAGTTAGAAACTTGGGGCAAGCAATTAGAGCCCCCGGTACTTTTAATTGGAGCTTGCAATATTCTGACAGGAAAACTAGATAAGTTTAATTCTCGCCAGGAAGCCATAAGAATAGAGCATCTGCTTGCTTCAGCCTGTGTGCCAAATATTTTTCCCACCGTTGTTATTGAAGAAGAGGGTGAAAAAAAAGCTTACTGGGATGGCTTATTTTCTGATAATCCTCCCATTCGTTCTTTATACAGGCAAGATTTTGTCGGTACTGAGAACATTCCCCAGGAAATTTGGGTAATTAAAATTAACCCGACCCAGACCGATAAAATTCCCACCGATGCCGATGACATTGCCGATCGCCGCAATGAGTTGGAAGGGAATGTTTCTTTATTTCAAAGCCTGGATCAAATCGAATTTCTCAATTATTTATTTATAAAAGGAGCTTTTAAAGAGGAGTTTTTACAGGAAGTTGGCATCAAAGAGCCGTTAAAAATACCTAAGTCTTTTCCTGAAGATCCCGACCAAACTTATCATATACCAGCCATTGAAATGTCACCGGAATTGGCTAAAAGTTTAAACTATGAAAATAAATTAGATCGTTGCCCAGAAAACATTAATCGGTTGATTGCCGACGGAGAAAAACAGGGAAAGAAATTTATCCAAACGAGACTCCAACAAATGGGTATTCATGGATTATGAGCAAAAAATATGAGCTTTTATTTTAAGGTCATCAGGGCTAATCATTGTATTTCTTGTCACTTTAATTCCTGCCCATGTACTCACCCAAACCAGCCCATATCCCCAATCGTTCCAATCCTCTAATCAATCTAAATAAACTTTGGTATTACTAGGAAATATCCCTTTATTTTCTATCGAAGTTCCCTAAGGATGATATTTATGACTGGATATTAATATTGTTATGATGATAAGTTAAGTCCAAGGCAAACTAATTTTTAACCGTTGACAATGCTAAAAAAATTTTTCATTCTCGTCATGCTGTTAGCGATCGCCGGAGCGGGACTGGGTTACTATTTTTGGCGGCGGGCCACCCAAATTCCGGCTTGGTTTGAGGCAGAAACATCCACGCCCTCCATTGCTCCCCCAGCCGATTTTCTTCAGGAGAAGATTCGTCAAGAAATTGCTCAAAAGAATGATGGCGATCGCCAGGAACCAGTGAGGGTTAGTTTGACAGAAAAAGAATTAGGGCAGGTTTTGCAAGGGGAAGTGAATCGTCAGTTGAAGATGGAATCTATACCCAGACTGCAAACTCAAATTAGGGGGGAAACCTTGGAAGTGGGCACAGTATTGGACCCCCAAATGTTCGACAATGCCCAACTGTCCCCGGGCCAAAAACGCATTGTTGATCGGGTTTTACCACTGTTACCGAGTCAAAATCAGCCTTTTTATGTTGCCTTAGAAGGTACGCCCCAACTGGCAGCAGGGCAATTGATTATGACGGAAAATTCCCGCATTAAAATTGGTGAGTTGAGCTTTCGCATCGGAGATATGGCCCAACGGTTAAATATTCCCCCGGAGAAGTTAAACCAATTACTGCAAGTAAATCTAGATGAGTTAAATTTACAGGGCGTACAAGTACAAGATGGCATGATGCAGTTAGAAGTTAATCCTTGACCTTAATTCCCCCTATTCTTCTCTACGGCACTAGATAAAATCATTGAGCATATCCCGTATGAAACTAGCAATGGGGATAGCCACTAAAATACCTAACAATCCGGCCACCTTGGCACCAATCATCAAGGAAAGTAAAATCCAAACGGGGTGTACCCCGGTGACACGACCCAGTAATTTTGGGGCTAGGCCATTTTCCACCACCTGATCCACTACAGTGGCGATCGCCAAGACTTTAATGCCCAACCAAATGCTCTGAAAACTGGCAATAATACTGATTAAAACAATGCTGGTGCCTCCCCCAAAGGGAAAGAAAGCCATAAAGCCAACAAACATACCAAATAGTAGGGCCAGGGGCACTTGAAAAATGCTTAGAGAAATGATTAAACTAACCCCTAGCAACGCCGCCACAGTGGCTTGGCCAATGTAGTAATTCTGAAAACTATGGCGTAATCTTTGTCGCACTTTATGACGCCAATCAATGGGTAACCAACGGAATATGCCATCCCAAAATGTTTGGCCCCGTAGCAACAAATAGACGGTCATAATAAAAATAAAGCCGGCTTCCACTAAGCTACCTGCAGTCCAAATCAATAAATTTATTAATTGGTTGGTAATGGAGCGAATTTGGTTAGGAAACTCATTGGATAATTCCCGGCCCCAAGCACGGAAATTGGTGGGAATTTCCCACTGATTGCTTAAATTATCTAGGCTTTCTAAGTGGCGATCGCCAAGGGCATTGAGATGGGGCAAAAGTTGTAAAACAGTACGAATTTGATCTACTAATTTGGGAATTACCAACAGACCAATCACCGCCAAAATAATCGCCGTGGTGAGTAATACCAATGCCACTGCGTAGGGCAACTTTAGACGGGGATAGCGCTGGAGCCAACGCACCGGATAACCGAGAATAAAAGCGACCAGGTTCGCAATAATAAAAATTCTCAGGGGGGACTGGAAATAATCCAATATCTGCAGTAGTACCCAACCGTTGAGCAGACACAGGGGCAACGTCAGACCAATCCACAACCAACGGCGATCGCCAGGGGGCATATTGGGCCAATTCATCAAAAAATAAAATAGTTAAACAATCCCAGCGACGGCAATTATCCTGGACTAATCGATCGCTTCATAGTCACTGTAAACAGTTTCATCAGCGTCAAAGTCAAATTCCTCCCCGTCATCTAGACCGTACACTGGAGCAGTTTCCACATAATCCATCCCACCGGGATTGACGGTGCCATTGATCATGGTGCCTGGTGTCATGGTGATGCCCGAGGACGCTTGGATAGGATTCAAATTGGTTTCCAGGGATTCAATCATTTGACTTGTCCCACTGCTAGTGCCCTGAACAAAATTGGCAAATTCATTACTAGCAGCCCCTTTGCCCTGTTGATAGACTTCCGTACCAATCAGTAAAATAATCTGTCGGAATTCCTCCACCAAGGTCTGCAATTTCTCCACCGGCGTATTGGGAGTCCGTAAGGCGATCGCCAATTGGTCCTTCTTCTGCTTGCCAGAAGACTTGAGTTCTTCCCGCACTAGTTCACCGCTTTCCTGGAGTGTAGTCTCGTAGGTGTGGAAAAGGCTATCCGCTTGGTTTTGTAGTTCCATCATCCGCAGACGCAATTGATCCTGGGCGGCATACTGTTGCGCCTCCTGGCGCATCTTTTCAATTTCCCCGCCGCTCAAGCCACCGGTATGGCTAATCACAATACTCTGTTCCTTGCCTGTGCCTTGGTCCTGGGCAGAAACCTTGAGAATACCATTAACATCAATTTCAAAGCTGACCTCAATTTGGGGCATCCCCCGGGGAGCGGGAGGAATCCCCGCCAGTAAGAACTTACCCAGGCTTTTGTTATCCCTGGCCATGGCCCTTTCCCCCTGGATAACATGGATTTCCACCGATGTTTGTCCGTCGACCGCTGTGGAAAACACTTCCGAGCGACTAGTGGGAATGGTGGTATTGCGTTCAATGATTTTTGTTGTTACCTCCCCTAGGGTCTCCAAACCCAGGGATAAAGGCGTTACATCCAACAGCAACACATCCTCCACCTCGCCACCAATGACCCCAGCTTGAATAGCGGCTCCTAAAGCTACTGCCTCATCTGGGTTAACGGAACGCTCTAACTGACTGTCGGGAAAAAATTCTTGAATAACCCGTTGAATGGCCGGAATACGGGTAGAGCCTCCCACCAGAATAACTCGGTGGACATCACTGGCCCTGATCTCACCATCGTCCAATGCCTGGGTGAGGGGAACCCTAGTATCTTCTAGTAATTGCTTAGTTAACTCCTCAAACTGGCTCCGGGCAAGTTCCATTTCCAAGTGTTTGGGTCCCGACTCATCTGCGGTGATAAAAGGCAAGTTAATGGTCGTATTCAGCATGCTGGAGAGTTCAATTTTGGCCTTCTCCGCCGCCTCCCGTAGTCGTTGAATCGCCATTTTATCGGTGCTTAAGTCAATATTTTCCTTTTGCTTAAAGGATTCTGCCATCCACTGGACAACGCAATTATCAAAATCATCCCCCCCCAGATGGTTATTACCAGAGGTGGATAGCACTTCAAATACTCCGTTACCAAGCTGTAGCAGGGAAACATCAAATGTGCCCCCCCCCAAGTCAAACACCAAAATTAACTCTTCCGTTTCCTGTTTATCTAGCCCATAGGCCAAAGCCGCCGCCGTTGGCTCATTGATAATCCGCAATACTTCCAAACCGGCGATCGTCCCTGCATCCTTCGTCGCTTGGCGCTGGGCATCGGTGAAATAGGCAGGCACGGTAATCACTGCCTGGGTAACCGGCTCCCCCAAAAAAGCCTCAGAGTCCGCCTTCAGTTTTTGCAAAATCATGGCGGAAATTTCTTGGGGAGTATAGGATTGTCCGCGAATAGACACACTGACGGTATCGTCCCGCCCCTTAACGCAGTTATAGGGCACCCGGGAACGTTCCTCCACCGTGTCATCCCAGCGTCGCCCAATAAAGCGTTTGATGCTGTACACCGTATTTTCCGCATTGGTCACCGATTGACGCTTGGCCAATTGCCCCACTAACCGCTGGGAACCTTTGGTGAAACCCACAATGCTGGGGGTGGTACGGCCTCCCTCCGTGTTGGTAATCACAATAGGTTTGCCCCCCTCCAACACAGAAGCACAACTGTTGGTGGTTCCCAAATCAATGCCAATGACTTTGCCCATAACTGCTGACCCCGAAAAACAATTGGTGACTTCTAAGTATTTTCTAGGAAAATTTAAGTCTTTTGATGCAAATTTAGACCATTACGCCCCACTTGGCCATCCTTAGAGCCCATTTTATATTCCCATTCCTTTTTTCCCATTCTTCGACCCTGGAGCGATCGGAGTTTTTGCAAGACTGAAAACGCCGAAAATAGAACGAGGGACAGTGGAATGTCCCCCAAAATGACTGAGTACTAGGGGTTAGCTCCCGCCTCTCCATTCACCACTTCAGCTCCTTCTTCCGGAGCCACCGCCACCTTGACCATGGAATGACGCAGCACAATGTCATCTAAAAGATAACCCCGCACCAACTCCTCAATCACCGTATCCTCGGGATATTCAGCGGTGGGTTCCCGGAGCATCGCCTCATGGTATTTAGGATCAAAAGGTTTTCCCTCAGGGCGCATGGGAGCTACCCCCAAACCTTTAAGGCTGTCCACCAGGTTTTTGTACACCCCCTGATAACTTTTGTGGATTTGATTTTCCCCGTCGGAGTTGGGCTTGATCTGGGTGCGGGCCCGCTCAAAATTGTCCACCACCGGCAAAAGTTCTGTTATAGTCCTTCCTTTGATGAGTTTTGCTTGCTCCTCTTTTTCACGCTGGGTACGCTTGCGAAAATTATCAAATTCAGCAGCCAGGGCCACGTAACGTTTTTTGATGGAATCTAGTTGCTCCGACTGTTCAGCCAATTCCTGGCGATGGCTGGCCAGGTCTTTTTGCAGAATGGCAATTATCTCTTCACTGCTTTTTTCTTGTTCCAGCGGCCCCCCTTCCGTTTCTGTGCCAGCGCCAATCCCCGGATCTTCCGACTGTTCCCCGGACGGCTCTCCTAAAACAGCATCAGTGGGCTGGGGACTTTCCTCCGGAGTTACGGCAGGAACATCACTGGCCTCTGGGGAGACAGGATTGGTTTGATTTTCGAGGGAAACTTGATCTTCGTTCATCTTTATAAGGTGAAACCTAGTTGTACACTTTATCTAAGCGTAACCCGACCTGAAAAAAACTCCGAATCCGATCGGGAGTTATGACGATGTTATTTCAATTCAGGTAAGTTAGTGCGGCCAGTTAACTAGACCGGAGGATTATCATTGTGAATAATCACCGATGGTCACCATTGGCTAGGGAACAGTTTACATCATACGAATCTGGGTAGGTCTTGCTATGACATCTTCCTCCTCTTCCAAGAAAAGCCGTGCCGTTGCCCTACGAAATTATTTTTCCCCCTTCGGCAATAAATTGGTGGCGGGGGGCCATGTAGATGCTGAACAATTGCGACAGGCCCTAGTCCAGGTGAAGAAAACTGGGCGGTCTTTGCCCGAGGAGCTCAAGGCAGTCACTGGCAGAGAATTGTCCCCGGAACTACTGCGGCAGTACAAAAAAAATCAGTTATTTGAGCTCAAAGTACTTTACGGGGTGGACAGCGTCGATCCGGAAGTTGCCCCGATCGCCACCCAGCAAATGGCCGAGTTGATTGGGCGATTTTTTCCTTTGGATACTTGTCGGCGATTCAAGTTTTTGCCCTTAGCCCAGCAGGAAGGCGACCCCCCCAGTGTGCTAGTGGCCATGGTGGACCCCGATAACTTGGCTGCCCAGGACGAGCTAAACCGAATTTTGCGGGTTAAAGGTTTTGAATTGCGCCGCTTGGTGGTCACCCAAGATGATTTTAACCAACTGTTGGAACAGTACTATGCCATCCGGGAAGAGTGGGAGGCGGCCCAGGAAAAAAGGGACCAGGAAAGGGCCCTTGATAAACTTAATGATTTGACGGATATTGTCGGCTCCATCGATATGAATCTGGGGGAGGACAAAGATGATGTTGATAATGCCCTAGACTCCAACGATGCTAACCAAGCACCGGTGATTAACCTGGTCAACAAAATTTTGGCTAAGGCTCTCCAGGAAGGAACTTCCGATATTCACGTGGAGCCGCAGGAGGAAACCCTGAGAATTCGTTTCCGCAAGGATGGGGTCTTGAATCAGGCTTTTGATCCCCTGCCCCGCAAAATTACCCCCGCCGTAGTAGCCCGTTTTAAAATTATGGCGGACATGGACATTGCGGAGAGGCGATCGCCCCAGGATGGCAAAATTCGCCGTATTTACCAGGGCAGGAAGGTAGATTTTCGGGTTAATACCCTACCCAGCCGCTATGGGGAAAAGGTTTGTTTGCGGATTTTGGACAACTCCGCCACTCAGTTGGGCTTAGATTTTCTAATCACTAACCCCGAAACCCTACAAACGGTGCGGGAATTGGCCGCCCGGCCCTATGGCTTAATGTTGGTGACGGGGCCCACCGGATCGGGAAAATCCACCACCCTCTACTCGGTGTTGGCGGAACGCAATAGCCCCGAGGTGAATATCAACACAGCGGAGGATCCGATTGAGTATGCTCTACCGGGCATTACCCAAGTGCAGGTGATTCGGGAAAAGGGCATGGATTTTTCCAATATTCTGCGGGCATTTATGCGTCAGGATCCCGATGTGATTCTGGTGGGGGAAACCAGGGATAAGGAGACGGCCAAAACGGCCATTGAGGCGGCTCTGACTGGACACTTAGTTCTCACTACTCTCCATACCAATGATGCGGCCGGGGCGATCGCCAGATTGGATGAAATGGGAGTGGAGCCGTTTATGGTTTCTGGCTCATTGTTAGGGGTGTTGGCCCAACGACTGATGCGGAAAGTTTGTACGGAATGTCGCATTGCTTACCACCCTAGCAAGGAAGAATTGTCCCGCTTTGGGCTGTCCGCTTCCGGGGATGAAGTGGTTACTTTTTATAAAGCCAATTCCCTCAGTCCCGACGAAATCCATCTTGCCCGTCAAAAAGGTAATTTATGTCAAAAATGTAGTGGCAGTGGCTATAAGGGTCGGGTGGGGGTCTATGAGGTGATGCGTAATTCTGAGCGTATTGCTGAGTTGATTAACCAGGGGGCCACCACTGACCGCATTAAGGATTGTGCGGTGGAAGAGGGCATGATCACCCTATTGGCCTATAGTCTTAATTTAGTGCAGGAAGGCTACACCACCCTAGAGGAGGTGGAACGGGTCACTTTCACCGATACCGGACTGGAGTCAGAAATGCGGGCTAAGCGCAAGAGTGCTTTAACCTGTCGTACGTGTGCGGCGGAACTGCAACAGGAATGGCTTGATTGTCCCTATTGCATGACTTCCCGGTTTAGCTAAATAGCGATGGAATTAGCTCTGTCCATGGACCATTGATAGGTGCACTGTCTTCCATTCTTTCCCATTGACCAATGCCAGACACTAGCGCCTTTTCCGCAACAACTCGGCCCTATTTTGCCACTGTGGCCCGGGGACTGGAGGCGATCGCCGCCCAGGAGTTAACTGAATTGGGGGCAGAACAGGTAAAGCCGGAATTTGCTGGGGTTGCCTTCATTGGCGATCGGGCCCTACTGTACCGCATTAACCTCTGGTCTCGGTTAATTTACCGGGTGCTGATGCCCATGGCCACGGTCAAAGCCTTTAATGCCCAGGACCTATACCGCAGCATCAAAAAAATAGATTGGGACGAATATTTCAGCCCCGAGCAAACTCTACAAATTAACTGCACTGGCAAAAATCCCCAGCTTAACCATAGCCATTTCACCGCTCTTCAGGTGAAAAATGCCATTGTTGATCAACAGCGTGATCGCTATCAACGTCGTTCTAGTGTTGACCTCGAGCAGCCAGATATAGTTATCAATGCCCACATTCACCAAAACCATTGTCAACTAAGTTTGGATAGTACGGGTTTTAGTCTGCACCGTCGGGGTTATCGGCCTGCCCTGGGGAATGCCCCCCTGAAGGAGACCTTAGCTTCTGCTTTGTTAACTATGGCCGGATGGACTCCGGAACTCCCCCTTTATGATCCCCTCTGTGGCTCTGGCACATTTTTGTTGGAAGCTGGGCTACAAAGTTTAAACATTGCTCCCGGCAAATTTCAGCCTGGTTTTTGTTTTCAGCAATGGCCCGATTTCGACCAAGACCTCTGGCATTCCCTCCTGCAAACAGCCAAGGCCGGGGAAAGGGATACCCTCCAAGCTCCCCTATGGGGCAGTGACGGCGATCAGGAGGTAATTCAGGCGGCTAAGAGCAATGCCCAACAATGTCAGTTGGGAGGAAAAATCCATTGGCAACAATTGAATTTTGCCGACATTGAACCACCGGCCGCCGAAGGAGTGCTAATTTGTAATCCTCCCTACGGTAAGCGCATTGGCCAAGAGGAAGCATTGGGTGATTTTTATCAACAAATAGGGGATGTGCTCAAGCAAAGATTTAGGGGTTGGACAGCCTTCATTTTCAGTGGAAACAAGGCTTTGACCAAACGCATTGGCTTAAGAACCTCTGCCCGTTTTCCCGTTAACAATGGCGGTCTACCCTGCACTCTGTTGAAGTATGAACTTTACTGAAGCTGTCACATTGAATTATTGATTATTGAAAATTCTTAACGGTAACAATTAACCAATTTGCAATTGTTGGTGTTGTCTCCAGTTTGCTCCCCTACTCTGACCCTATTTCGTCCTTGGGGGGGTCAGGAGACCCCGAAAAATGCCACCATAATGGGTTAGTAGTTGATTTCTCTTCTTTCTCTCCAACCACTGCTTACCATAAAGTTTTTGCTGTTTTCACCATGACCGATCGCCGTCAGTATGCCCCCGCTACCCAACGCAACCGAGAGGCGATCGCCGCTGTTTTGCAGGAGTATCTCCCTTCCCAAGGTAGTATTTTAGAAATTGCCAGTGGCACTGGGGAACATGCTTGCTTTTTTGCGCCCCTATTTTCCCCCCGCTGGTGGATTACGTCTGACCCAGACCCCCTTTGCCGGGAAAGTATCATGGCCTGGCGAGACCATGAAGCATTGGCCAATTTTCAGTCACCTTTGGATTTGGACGTTAATGCCCAGGTTTGGCCAGTGGAGCGAAAAATATTACAGGAACCAGTTACTAGTATTGTGGCCATCAACTTGATTCATATTTCCCCCTGGGAATCCTGCTTAGGGTTACTAACTGGGGCAGAACGCATTTTGCCGGAGGGGGGCATCCTCTATCTCTACGGCCCTTACCGCCAAAAGGGAGTATCAACGGCTCCTAGCAATGAAGCGTTTGATCAATCGTTGCAAAGTCGTAACCCAGCTTGGGGTTTGAGGCAGTTGGAAGATGTGATTGGGGAAGCGGAAAAGAGAAATTTACACAATCAAGCAATAATTCCCATGCCTGCTAACAATTTATCGGTAATTTTCCAGAAGGGGTCAGGGCAAAATTCTGGTTAATATTCATTACTCACAGTCGGGAATTGCTGGGTAGTCCGTTGCTAAAAATCCAGTAGATTTGACTAGATTCTATTTCCCTACCCTGCCATGATCTCAGACCAAACCCATATGCGTCGTTGCCTAACCCTAGCAAAAACGGCGATCGGCAAAACAGCCCCCAATCCCTTGGTGGGGTCGGTCATTGTCCAGGGAGATGAGATTGTTGGTCAGGGTTTCCATCCCCAGGCGGGACAGCCCCATGCGGAAATTTTTGCTCTCTGGGAAGCTGGCGATCAGGCCAGGGAAGCTGCCCTCTACGTCAATTTAGAACCCTGTAATCATCAAGGTCGTACTCCCCCTTGTACGGAGGCAATTATCAAAGCTGGCATATCTAAAGTGGTGGTGGGCATGGTCGATCCCAATCCTTTGGTGGCGGGTAAAGGTATTAGTCGATTGAGACAGGCCGGCATTGAGGTGAAGGTGGGGGTAGAAGAGGAAGCTTGCCAGCGCTTAAATGAAGCGTTTTGCTTTCGCATCGAGCATCAACGACCCTTTGGTATTTTTAAATACGCCATGACGTTGGACGGCAAAATTGCCACTGCCCAGGGCCATAGCAGTTGGGTGACTAGTAGCTCGGCTCTTTATTGGGTGCATCAATTACGCAGTCAATGTCAGGCAGTAATTATTGGGGGAAATACGGTGCGGCGGGATAATCCGTTGTTAACTACCCATGGGGTAAGCGAGGTAAATCCTTTGCGGGTGGTGTTGAGTCGCAGTTTAGATTTACCCTTAGAGGCTCAATTGTGGGATCAAGGTGTGGCTAAAACTTTGGTGGTTACGGAAAAAACCTGTGATCGAAATACGCTTAGTCATCTAGAAAAATTAGGGGTAGAAACCCTAGTGTTGGAGCAATTAACTCCCTTGGCGGTGATGGAAGAGTTATATCAACGGAACTGTTTGCAGGTGTTATGGGAATGTGGCGGTATTCTCGCTGCTGAGGCGATCGCCATGGGGACAGTGCAAAAAATCCATGCTTTTCTGGCCCCGAAAATTATTGGTGGGGTTGCAGCCCCGACCCCGGTGGGGGAACTGGGTTTCCAGCAAATGACCCAAGCGTTGAATTTAACTGATCTCCATTGCCAGGCGATCGGGCCCGATTGGTTATTTACGGGCTACCTGTGCGGGAACGACGACAACGGTCAGAGCAATATTTAACTTCGTCCCAACAATTGGCCCATTTTTTCCGCCAGGTGAAGGGACGCTGGCAAACAGGACAAATTTTGCTGGGTAAATGGGCTTTATTACCTCGGTGAGCCATGGTTGTTAACGTTGATCAATCTTATTCTGGCAAAGCAATAACCTTGCCGTAGGCGGTGGGGGAAAGATATTTTTGGGCTGATTTTTGTAGATCTGCGGCCGTTAAGGCTTGAATTTGAGCGGGGTAGGTCAATGCTGGTTCTAAATTGCCGATCTGGGCGTAGTAATAACCATATAAATTAGCCCGATCGCCGGGGCGTTCATTACCGAAAATAAAACGATTGGCCACTTGGGTGCGGATGCGTTCTAAATCCTTTTCTGGAATGGGTTCATTTTGTAGTCGCTCAATATGGTCTAGGATGCATTGCTCTACCATGGGAATATTCTCCGCTGGTAACTGGGCCGAAATGTAGAACATACCCTGGGTAGCCTGGGTGGAATTACTGGCACCGATCGCCGTCACTAAACCCTTTTCTTCCCGCAATTCCCGAAAGAGCCGGGACACTCTTCCCCGACCCAAAATCACTGCTAAGACCCCCAGGGGCAAAGTTTGCTCAAACTGGTCTAACCCTGGCGATCGCCAGAGCAAAATTAGACGGGCCTGTTGCAAACTGTCATCCACCACCGTGGTCGTTTCTACCTTAGTGAAAAGCGGCGGCATATTAACCAGCGGAGGCATTAGGGTTTGGGAAGGGGATTTGACCCGGTAACAATCGGCAAAACTGCGGGCTACAGTTTCCACCAAATTACCAACGGACTGATTGCCCACCACCGTCACTGTCATGGCTGGGGGCTGGTACCAATGGGCGTGGAAATCCCGCATTTGTTGAGCTTGGAGATTTTCGATAATTTCCCGCCGTCCCAAAACAGGGCGAGCATAGGGAGTACCGGGAAAAGCCAACTGCACCACCTGCTGAAAAATGCGTCGCTGGGGATCATCCTGCGATCGCCGAATTTCCTCTAGCACCACTAACCGTTCCCGTTCAAAGGATCCATCGGCAATGGTGGGATTGAGCACCACATCCAGCTGTAAAGGGGCCAAATGCTCAAAATCCTGGGGCGCAGAGGTGAAGTAAAACTGAGTGTAATCCTGGCTGGTGGCCGCATTGGTGCCCGCCCCCCGGGATTCAATGGCCCGCTCAAATTCCCCCATGGCCAGGCGGGGAGTACCTTTAAACACCATATGTTCTAAAAAGTGAGCAGTACCGTTAATCTCATCTCCCTCCCAGCGGGAACCCACCCTCAACCAGAGCTGAAAAGATATGGCTTCCACCGGCATCTGCTCCGCAATAATGGTCAAACCATTGGGCAACACTTCAACATGGGGCAGATTGAGGCGGGGAGGCAATAGGCTGGGGGTCATGGAGGGAAACGGATAGGGTTTGCTCTATGTCTCTTTCCACTCTGACACAATGCTTAGGTTTGGGGGGAATTTTCTTCTCTTTGCTGAGACCCTGCCCAATGGTAAAGCTTAACTATTCCTGGGGGGTAAACCGCTGGAACCTGCCCAAAAACCTTTAAGATCAAGGGGTGGACTGTAATCCCCAAGAGAATTCTCCCAATTTTTGTCATCATTTGCCACTATGCTAACCACCGATGCCGTTTTAACTGTACTCCGTCCCGTTCAAGACCCCGAACTACAAAAAAGCTTAGTGGAACTGAACATGATCCGGGATGTGGCGATCACCGGGGGCACTGTTAGTTTCACCCTGGTGTTGACCACACCGGCCTGTCCTTTGCGGGAATTCATTGTGGAGGATTGTGAAAAGGCGGTGAAAACTTTGCCGGGGGTGGAAAAGGTGGAGGTAACGGTTACAGCGGAAACCCCCCAGCAAAAATCCTTGCCCGATCGCCAATCGGTGGGACAAGTGAAAAATATCATTGCCATCTCCAGTGGTAAGGGGGGTGTGGGTAAAAGCACTGTGGCTGTGAATGTGGCCGTGGCCCTGGCCCAAACTGGCGCGACGGTGGGACTATTGGATGCGGACATTTACGGCCCCAATGCCCCCACCATGTTGGGGCTAAGCAATGCGGCGGTGCAGGTGCAAAATAGTCCCCAGGGGGAAGTGCTGGAGCCCGTATTTAACCATGGCATCAAAATGGTTTCCATGGGCTTTTTAATTGATCCCGACCAACCGGTAATTTGGCGGGGCCCCATGCTTAACGGCATTATCCGTCAGTTCCTCTACCAAGTTAATTGGGGCGCTTTGGATTACTTGATCGTTGATATGCCCCCCGGCACCGGCGATGCCCAGCTTACTTTGACCCAATCGGTGCCCATGGCTGGCGCAGTAATTGTCACCACGCCCCAAACCGTCTCTCTATTGGATGCCCGCCGGGGTCTGAAAATGTTCCAACAAATGGGGGTAAACGTGTTGGGCATTGTGGAAAATATGAGCTATTTCATTCCCCCGGATCTGCCCGATCGCCAATATGATCTCTTTGGTTCCGGCGGCGGCGAAAAAGCTTCCAAGGAATTGAATGTACCCCTTCTGGGCTGTGTCCCGTTGGAAATTAGCCTACGGGAGGGGGGAGACAAAGGCGTTCCCATTGTGGTTTCCCAACCCGAATCAGCCTCTGCCAAAGCCCTCACGGCGATCGCCAAACAAATTGCCGGCAAGGTTTCCATGGCAGCCCTGGTTTAGCATTAGGGTGTTAAATGCTCTTCGATGAAATTGGTGTACACGTCCCCGGCCAGAAAAGCTGGGGTTTGTAGTATGCGCTGGTGAAATTCCAATGTGGTGGGTACTCCAGTGATGGCGCATTCCCGCAGGGCCCGTTGCATTCTCTTAATGGCCGAAGGGCGATCGCCAGCCCAAACAATTAATTTGCCGATCAGGGAATCGTAGTAGGGAGGGATTTCATAGTCGGTGTAAACGTGGGAATCAATGCGGACTCCGGGGCCACCGGGGGGGAGATAAGCACTGATTTTGCCGGGGTGGGGGCGAAAATTTTGTTTGGGATCTTCAGCATTAATGCGACATTCAATGGCATGGCCACGAATTTCCACGTCGGACTGGCGGAAGCGGAGTTTTTCCCCCATGGCAATGCGGATTTGTTCCGAAATCAAGTCATAGCCGGTAATCATTTCTGTAACCGGATGCTCCACCTGAATGCGGGTGTTCATTTCCATAAAGTAGAAATTACCGTTACCATCCACCAAAAATTCCACTGTGCCGGCCCCGACGTAGTTGATGGATTTGGCCGCTTTCACCGCCGCCTCCCCCATTTTTTTCCGCAAGTGAGGAGTCAAAAAGGGACTAGGGGCTTCTTCGAGTAACTTTTGATGTCGCCGTTGGATGGAACAATCCCTTTCCCCCAGGTGAACTACGTTACCGTAGCTATCGGCCAAAATTTGAAATTCAATATGGCGGGGTTTTTCAATGAATTTTTCCAGGTAAACCCCTGGATTGCCAAAGGCCGCCCCTGCTTCCCCCTGGGCCGCATGGAACAGTTTGAGAAAATCCTTTTCTTCCTGGACGAGGCGCATCCCCCTACCGCCGCCCCCAGCTGTGGCTTTAATAATTACCGGGTAACCAATTTCCGCTGCAATTTTTAGGGCTGTGGCTTCCGACTCAATCAAGCCCGGACTGCCAGGCACACAGGGCACACCGGACTTTTGCATGGTTTTCTTGGCGGTGGATTTATCCCCCATGGCGGTGATGGCTTCAGGGCTGGGGCCGATGAAAGTAATTTGATGGTCGGCACAAATTTCAGCAAAGCGGGCATTTTCCGCTAAAAATCCGTAACCAGGGTGAATGGCAGTGGCGTTGCGGGTGAGGGCGGCGGCAATGATATTGGGAATGTTGAGATAGCTTTTATTGCTGGGGGGTGGCCCAATGCACACACTCTCGTTGGCTAGTTGCACGTGTAGGGCATGGCGATCGATGGTGGAGTGGACTGCCACGGTGGGAATGCCCAATTCTTCGCAACTGTGAATGATGCGTAGGGCGATCTCTCCCCGATTGGCAATTAAAATTTTGGCGAATTGCATTGGCCCACCCAGCTCTAGCGTTGGAAAACGATGTGTTTAGTCTTTTAGTAGAATATCGGGTTTTGTTGACTAGGCGATCGCCGATATACTGACCCCGCGTCCCCATTCCCATTGCCCATGACTTCCCCACCAACTCCAGACCAGGCCGCCGATGAGTATTTTGAGTATCATTTTGCCCATCGGGTCACCCCGGACCACCACGAAATTTTTCTGGAATGCCAGGAACAGTTAAAAATATTAGTAACAAAATATCCTGGTTATATTAGCAGTGAATCTACGGAATTAAGATCTGAAGGGGATATTTTTGTAGCGGAGACTGTAATCCGTTTTGATACGCTGGAAAACTTTATGGGCTGGATAGATAGCCCGGAAAGAAGGCAACTAATTTACCTAGAAGAAAATGCTGGTTATCAGTTTGAAGGTAAAGTTAATACGGAAGGTTACAGTCGTTGGCTAAAACGCAAGTTGAGCAAACCTTCCCCTGTGTGGAAAATCAATCTTTTGGTGTTGTTGGTGCTTTATCCCACTGTGATGGGCTTTAACCTGTTATTCCGTAAACCGGATTTTATCGACTTTCCCACCTGGATGCTATTTGGTAATTTTTGTAGCGTCTCTATCACGGGTTGGTTTGCGGTACCTTGGGTCAGTGGCATTTATCAACGCTGGCTAGAAGGTCAAGGCACAAAAAAAGAGCAAGCACTGGCTTTAGTAACCATTATTCTTGCCCTGCTTTTACTACTGCAACTTTTCCGGGTAGTTTTCCAACAATTGGCCTAAAAAATAACGCTACATTTTTGGTAAGATTTGTACCAATTTAATAGCGGGCACCGTCCGGTAACTGACGAAATTCCTGCCAAACTACTTGGGCTTCTTCCTGTAAAATTTGCTCCGGTGCCAGCAGTCTTTCGGGGTAAGGTTTTTCCAAGTCTTTACTGATGTTACTGTCGTCAAAGAGATCTTCAAAATCGCTCCAACCAGCGGCGTAGTAAATTTTGTCAATCCTGGCCCAATAGCTGGTGGCGTAGCACATGGGGCAACATTCACAACTGCTGTACATCACCGCCCCTTCCAGGTTCCAGCTACCCACGGTTTTACAAGCTTCCCGGATGGCATTGACTTCCGCATGGGCAGAGGGATCATTATCTTGGATCACACTGTTCCCTGCCGCCCCAATCACTTCTCCGTCTTTGACAATCACGACGCCAAAGGGACCGCCGGTCTTGTTGACCACCCCCGCATCCCTCATAATGGCGATCGCCTGGCGCATGTACTCACGGTCTTGTTCGGTAACCATTGGGGTATATCCTCAAAAAGGGTAGATTTAGTCCGATGAACTACGACTGTACTTGGTTGTAATTTGCTTAACTATCGGCCCGAATTGTACTTTTAATTCACTAGAAGGATTAATGCAGAGATGCCGTTTCTCACAATTCTTTACATTGTTAAGGGTAATTAAGACCATGGTAGTTAAAGGTGTAATGAACTGGGCAGACTTTTTAGATATTTTGTGATGAAAACTGTTTTCTTTGGTACACCAGATTTTGCTGTCCCTACCCTGGAAGCTCTTTTGGGGCACCCGGACATTGATGTGTTGGCGGTGGTGAGCCAGCCCGATCGCCGTCGGGGTAGGGGGAGTAAGTTAATCCCTTCCCCAGTTAAAGAAGTCGCAGTACAAGCCGGTATTCCTGTGTGGCAACCGGAACGGGTCAAACGATGCCAAGAAACGTTAGCTAAGTTAAAAAATTGCCAAGCGGATTTCTTTGTGGTGGTGGCCTATGGGCAGCTACTTTCCCCAGAAATTTTGGCCATGCCCCGGCTGGGATGTGTCAATGTCCATGGATCCCTCTTACCCAAATATCGTGGGGCTGCTCCCCTGCAATGGGCGATCGCCAACGGAGAAACGGAAACCGGAGTCACCACTATGCTGATGGACGAAGGTATGGACACCGGAGCCATGCTGCTGAAAACTACTACCCCCATTGGCTTAATGGATAACCTAACGGCGATCGGCGATCGATTGGCTAGGTCAGGGGCGGAATTGTTAGTGCAAACCCTAAAGGATTTAGATGCAGGCCAACTGCAACCCATTCCCCAAACTGAAACGGAAGCCACCTATGCCCCACTGCTGAAAAAAGGGGATTTTGTCATTAATTGGCACCGGAGTGCCCTGGAAATCCACAACCAAGTGCGGGGTTTTGCACCGGCTTGCCACACAGCCTGGGGAGAGCAGATTTTGAAAATAATTAGCACTGTTCCCCTTGGAGCTGAATTTTTTCCCCTCTTGCCGGAAAGGTATCAAGGTTTAGCCACCGCCTACCTAAATTACTCATTAGAAGCGGGGGAACCAGGCAACATAATCGGCACCATCAAAAATTGGGGCCCCGTTCTACAAACTGGCAACGGCCACCTATTATTGGAACAAGTTCAACCCCCAGGCAAAAAGCCCCAAAGCGGTTGGGATTTCATCAACGGGAACCGGAGCACCATTAGCTTCGCCTAAATCAAAGTAATTGAGCGGTAATTGACACAGTTTCCATGAGCGATCGCATCACGCCGGCAGAAAACCTCGGTAGTCCAGAAAGTTCCCTACTCCTCGCCCAGGGACTATGCAAAAGCTTTGGCGGTCTGCGGGCAGTGGACCACGCCGATATTGTAGTCAAAGAAGGTAGCATCACCGGGTTAATTGGCCCCAACGGTGCTGGCAAAACCACCCTATTTAATCTACTCTCCAACTTCATTCGTCCTGACCAAGGGGAAGTGCTTTTCAATGGTGATTCCATTGGCCAGCTAGCCCCCCACCAAATTGCCCTACGGGGTTCTGTGCGGACCTTTCAGGTGGCTAAAGTGCTCTCCCGCCTGACGGTGTTGGAAAATATGTTGCTGGCGGATCAACATCAGACTGGGGAAAAGTTTTTACCCCGACTAATTAATTTTCGACGGGTTCAGAAGGAAGAAAGGGCCAATCGGGAAAAAGCCATGGCCATGTTGGAGTCGGTGGGCCTAGGGGCTAAAGCCCAGGATTATGCCGGAGCGTTATCGGGGGGGCAACGGAAGTTATTGGAAATGGCCCGGGCCTTGATGAGCAATCCCAAGCTTATTCTGCTAGATGAACCCGCCGCTGGAGTTAACCCCACCCTGATTGGGCAAATTTGTGAACATATTGTCAACTGGAACCGCCAGGGCATCACTTTTTTAGTGATTGAACACAATATGGACGTGATCATGACCCTCTGTCATCACGTTTGGGTATTGGCGGAAGGCAGAAACTTAGCCGATGGCAGTCCAGAGCAAATCCAATCTGACCCTAGGGTTCTAGAAGCCTATTTAGGAGATTCCTAGCATATTTAATTTTGACTAACAGCAGTTACATTTTTCGTATGGCACTATGGTAATAGTCAAGTTCTTGTAAAACAAGTTCTAAACTTATTTTAGATGTACTTAACTAATTTAATGTTCACTGTATTTTTTGTTTCCATTTATGTTTTATAAACTATTTGAGTCATGCAGGAATTTTTACAGCTAGCAAATCTAGGTATACAAATATACAAACTACTTGACACAAACTCAGGGTCTTCTATTGTGGAAGTTTTGAAGGTTGTCGATGCGAACCTAAAACAATTAAACCGTCAGAATGAAGCGTTGAATCTTCAAATCAATAAACTTATTGAGGAGAATAATCAACTCAAAAAAGAGCAAAGTAGCTCAGAAAAATTAAATATACAAAATCAAAAATTAAATTTTCAAGTTGATCAGTTATTTGATGCAAATCATAGGCTTGAGAAGCAAAAATGTGACTTGGAATCAAGAATATCGAGTATGTTACAAGCGTGTAAATCTATCAATGAAAGTGCAAAAGAAGAAAACATAGAAAATCAAAATTTAAAACTTAAAATTGATAATTTTGCTCAAGAAAATAAACAACTGAAAGCAGAAAAAGGCATATTAAGGCTCAGAATTAAACAACTAGCCAATGAAAATAATCAACTCAAGGAAAAGGCTAAAAAAATCGAAGAAAATATATCTGCAATTACTGACAATCCAGAAGAATTAGCAAATCTTAAAATATTTTTGATGCCAAGAAAACATTTTTACTATCATAAAGATGCCTTGCTTGTGATCAAGAAATTCAAAAAAATCGAAAACATATACGAAGAAATACAAAAAATAAAGAAAAAATACCACGGAAATAAACCTTATTTTTCCAAAGCTCAGTTATCGGAAATTGCCATTGCAGAACTACAAACAATACAAGACTCAGAAGATTATTGGGACGTTGTTATGTTTTTCTGTAGAGATCCCGTTGTCAAAAGCTACACCAAATCACGCGGTCTTTGGGACAATCCCTATGAGCAACATGATGAGCATAGTTATTTTCCCGACAATTATGATTATGACTGCGATAGACTAGAAGACTATTACGATAGACTTTTTGATGAAGATTGGGATAATTTAGATTCCATAATATATTTCGAAAACTTTTATTCTGAAGTGGAAAATTTTGTATGGAAATGTACTTGGAGATTTATTTGTTCGTCTGGATATATTAATGTTAATGTCGATTATCTAGAGATAGCCTTAAACAAGGCTAATTTTTTGTTTGCTGAACTCAAAATTTTTAATCAAGAAGACTTGTTTTTTCCCAGACAAGAACACGAAATTTTGTCGCTTGATCCGGACATAGATTATCTTCCATTTTAATAGAGCAAAGATATTGCCTCCCGATGATTCTTGTCGGGCACATCAAATCTGAACCATCAAATCAGTGTTTATTTCCTAGGACAATCCTAGGTTTGCTCGTTCCTGAATTTGACATTAGCGCACCTCAATCGCTTACAATTAGAAGTTTGGGAATTATTAATTAGGAGATGACCAACTAAGATGTCTCGTTATAGAGGACCTCGTCTGCGGATCGTCCGCCGCCTTGGGGAATTACCCGGTTTAAGCCGCAAATCCCCTCGCCGTGCCTACCCCCCCGGCCAACATGGCCAAGCCCGTCGCAAACGTTCTGAGTATGCCATTCGGCTAGAAGAAAAACAGAAACTACGGTTAAACTACGGCATTACGGAAAAGCAATTGGTCCGTTATGTGAAAAAAGCCCGTCGGGCTACGGGTTCCACCGGACAAGCTCTGTTAGAACTGCTGGAAATGCGCTTGGACAATACTGTGTTCCGTTTGGGCATGGCTGGCACCATTCCGGGGGCTCGGCAGTTAGTCTGCCACGGCCACATCACCGTTAATGGCCAAGTAGTGGATATTCCTAGCTACCAGTGCCGCCCCGGGGATATTGTCAGTGTCCGCGATCGGGATCGTTCCCGTAAATTGGTGGAAACCAATATGGAATTTCCGGGTTTGGCCAATGTGCCTTCCCATTTGGAGTTCGATAAAAATACGTTTACTGGCAAGGTCAACAGTGTTATTGACCGCGAGTGGGTGGCGTTGCAGATCAATGAATTGCTTGTAATTGAGTATTATTCTCGGAAAGCGTAGATCTGTGTGGGGAAATGGGGGAGGTTTCACTTTCCCTTTCCCTAACCACGGAAGGGTGGCATTTTTTGAAGAAGTATAGAGTTAACAACTGCGAAACTTCTTTGGAAGTTAATATTTAGCATTTCCTGGCTGATTCAATTTAGATCTAGTCAGTGTGGATTTCGTGGGAGTTTACAGGAGGATTATTCTCACCTTCAAGCCGACTTATCCGTTAGTTAAACCTACTGTGGCCCTCTCTCTAGGATTTTGGTAATGCAGGGGAGGTTTGTGTTGGTTTTTCTTCTCCAGCGTCTTCCGAGCTGTGCCAACGGTCAAGAATATCTTTTATTAATATTTCTTGCACTAACACTTGTCCCACTAGGGTTAGGGGCACCGCCAACCATAGCCCAAAAAGTCCAAACACACTCACAAAAAAGACCTGGGCTAATAGTAAAACTCCCCGCAAAATTGGCTGGGGTTTACCCATGCAGTGGAGGGTGATCCAATGGAATTCAAAATAGTTAATCAGTCCATAGAGTACCATCACCAATAGGGGTTTCCAGGCGTTGTCCAAGAGGGCGATCGCCATGGCGGGGACTAGACTAATCAGGGGGCCAATGTTGGGAATGACGACAAAAATACCGGCCACAAGGGCTAGGGCCAGGGGAAGCCGCACCTGGAGTAACACTAAACCGAACCAAGTGGCAGCGGTGACCACCACAGCACTGACCACCACCAACCGGAGCCAATCTTCTAGCAAGATTTCCGATTCCTTCAGAATTACATCAACCCGTGCTCGATAAAAAGCAGGGAAACAACGGATGAAACCCTGACGGTAAGCCCTGGGATTAGCCAAAAACATCAAACTAAGCACAATCAACAGTAAAAGGGTGAGAGGTAACCCTAGGGTGCTGTAAAACAGGCCTAAACCGTTACCGGCTAATTTTTGCAAAACAGGCCTAATCTGCCCGGTAATTTGTTGCCAGTTGGGCAGGAGGGGGGTTAATTCTGGGTCGATCGCCCTGGCCATTTTCCGGAGCCATTGTAGAGTGCCATCAATGCTGGCGGGCACCAGAGTCAGGAGTTGCTGGAATTGGTCCACAAAGGGGGGAATGATCAGAGCCACTACTATTACTAGGGCCAACAGTAGAACAATGACCGCTAGGGGAATGGATAATTGTTTTTTGACGCCCCGTCGCTGGAACCATTGGGAAAGATGGTTTAAACCGTTGGCCAGCACCACTGCAGCAAACAGCAGTAGCAATAATTGGCGGATCTGCCACAGGACTGCCCCCATCAAAAGGAGACTAATAAAACCAGACCATTGGCCAAAGGTCATGGTATTTTCCTCCCCTGCCATTCCTGTAGCCCTAACCAAACGGCGATCACCAGCACTGGAGTGAACACCAATAGTAAGACCCAGGGCAACTCCGGTGGGGGAGCAAAGGCAGGCACAATAAATTTAATGCCCCAGGAGATTAAGAATGAGGGAAGTAATACTTTTAGGGCCAGTAATGCCAGAGAATTTAAATGGGACATGGGTAATGGCTCAAAAAATGCTCAACTCCGACTTTCTCCCTGGACAATTTGCTTGGGGGTCATAAATGCTTCTAGCCCAATTAAGCCGCGCCTTTGACCCTTTTGGCTCGATACTCCCAAAAATAATGATTCCCCATGGCGGGGATTACGACAAAAATAGGGCGGAATATTCACATAAACCAGGGCGCTGTCCACCCCCATGGAAAATTGGCGACTTTCCTGGTAGGAATCGGTGGCAATACAGTCCCCGTGGCCACTGCTATGGCTATTGATCCAGGCGATCGCCGTTTTCAGGTTTTGGGTAGTGCGAAAGGCCACTGTCCTGTCTAGGTATGCCTTACCCCATTCATTCTCCTTAGCTAGGGTGAGATGGTCGGGAAATTGTTCACAGAGTTCAGCGTCCCCCCGGAGCTTGAAGCCCTTGGCCTGCAAGTTGTTCAATAGGCGTACCAAGGGCGCTGGATTTTGCCCCGGACTAACCAAAACTTTTTCAATGGCATTGACCGGATCTGGATGGCCCACATGGCTGTCAATGATCATCTGGCGCACCATTTCCAAGTCCCCTTTACTAGACCAGTAGAGGTAACAGTTGCCCATGGCGGCCTTCAAGACCGGGGGAGTGCATTGTTGGCTAATTTGTTCCACAAAACTGGGGCGGCCATAGGGAATAACCAAATTGAGCTGGCTGGCACTGCCCACCAGGTCCTGCACATTGGGTGAGGTTTCGCTGGGAATATGGCTAACGCTATCCACTGGTAAATCCGCATCCAGTAAACCTTCCCGCAATATTTCGCAAATAGCCGCCGTGGAATGGCTCGAAGCACCGCAACTTCTTAGAACTAGACTGTTCCCCGTTTTCAGGCAAAAGCCCGCGGCGATCGCCGCCAATTCAGGAAAGGATTCATAGACCAGGGCCACCACCCCCAAGGGCATTAACTGGCAATAGGTCTGGGCCAGGTTAAATTGATAGGCGGAAGCCATAACTCGCTGGAGGGGATCCGGCAAGGAAGCCAAACGCTTCAGGATAGTCACTGTGTTTTGCAACCTTTCCGGGGTGAGCTTGAGCCATTCACAGAGACAATCCGCCACGGACATTTCCCGACTCACCACCAAGTCCAAGGTATTGGCTTCCAAAATTTGGGCAAAGGAACGTTCCAACGCCTCCGCCATGGCCAACACCGCCCGACTCCGATCATTACCGTCATAGGAATCGAGGGCAAGGAAAGCTCCCTGGGCAGCATCGAGAACCCTTACTAAACCGGCCGCGGCATCGTCGCTAGTCATCGAAAATTATAGGGGGCAAAGCCCACCCGCAAAGATGGATTTATTTCGGACAGTTTGTTTGACGGACACCCACCCAGGTAACCAAAAGGAAAGACCAAGGATTTTGGGGGTTAGAGGTAGCCAATCGCCGGATTGACAGTTACAAATAATTAAACAATCAAAGCCCAAATTTAGTCAAAATGGCGATCGCCAAGGGACAGTCGGCCTGGGTGGATGATCTGGCTAATCATTAAGAAAAATTGCGAAACAGTTTCGTTGTGTAACGTTGCGGTTTGGAAATAAAAAAGCTTCGTTAGGATGAAAGCACCCAGAATATTTGGCCGTTATCGCTCCAGGGACGGAGATGGAGTTGTTGGCCAGTCCGCCATTATTGCTAACCAGTTTAAAGCCAAATTTGCGGCCTCGGTCGTGATTGGTATCAGCCTCTCCCCATAGACAGTTAAGAGAAAAACCCATGGCCACCACCGTACAACTCAGCGACCAATCCCTCCGTCAGCTAGAAACCCTCGCCATCCACACCGCCCACCTGATTCAGCCCCACGGTTTAGTGGTGGTCCTGCAGGAACCAGACCTCACCATCAGCCAAATTAGCGCCAACTGCACCGGCATTTTAGGGCGATCGCCAGAGGAATTGTTGGGCAGAACCCTAGGGGAAGTGTTTGATAGCTTTCAGATTGATCCCATCCAGAGTCGCCTAACGGCCGGACAGATCAGCAGCCTCAACCCCAGTAAGCTTTGGGCGCGGGTCATGGGGGACGACTTTGTCATTTTTGACGGGGTTTTTCATCGCAACAGTGACGGTTTATTGGTATGTGAACTAGAGCCAGCCTACACTTCCGATAATTTGCCCTTCCTCGGTTTTTATCACATGGCCAACGCCGCCCTGAATCGGTTGCGCCAACAAGCTAATCTACGGGATTTCTACGATGTTATTGTCCAAGAAGTCCGCCGTATGACTGGCTTTGACCGGGTGATGCTATACCGCTTTGACGAAAATAACCACGGTGATGTCATTGCCGAAGATAAACGGGATGATATTGAACCCTATTTGGGCCTGCACTATCCGGAATCGGATATTCCCCAGCCCGCCCGTCGGCTATTTATCCATAACCCCATTCGAGTAATTCCCGATGTTTATGGTGTGGCGGTGCCCCTGACCCCAGCGGTTAACCCCAGCACCAACCGAGCGGTGGATTTAACGGAATCCATTCTGCGCAGTGCGTACCATTGCCACTTGACCTATCTGAAAAATATGGGGGTAGGAGCGTCTTTAACCATTTCCCTAATTAAGGACGGCCATCTCTGGGGGCTCATTGCCTGCCACCATCAAACCCCCAAAGTAATTCCCTTTGAACTGCGTAAAGCCTGCGAATTTTTTGGTCGGGTGGTATTTAGCAACATTTCCGCCCAGGAAGATACGGAAACCTTCGATTACCGGGTGCAGTTGGCGGAGCATGAAGCGGTTTTATTGGACAAAATGACCACGGCGGCGGATTTTGTCGAAGGATTAACTAATCATCCCGATCGCCTGTTGGGGTTAACGGGCTCCCAGGGGGCGGCCATTTGCTTTGGGGAAAAATTGATTTTAGTAGGGGAAACCCCGGACGAGAAAGCAGTGCAATATTTACTGCAATGGTTGGAGAATCGTGAAGTGCAAGACGTTTTCTTCACCTCTTCCCTCTCACAAATTTATCCTGATGCAGTGAATTTTAAATCCGTGGCCAGTGGCTTATTGGCCATTCCCATTGCCCGTCACAACTTTTTGCTCTGGTTTCGCCCTGAAGTGTTGCAAACGGTTAATTGGGGCGGTGACCCAAATCATGCCTACGAAGCTACCCAGGAAGACGGTAAAATCGAGCTCCATCCCCGCCAATCCTTTGACCTCTGGAAAGAAATTGTCCGACTGCAATCTTTGCCCTGGCAATCGGTGGAAATCCAAAGTGCCCTGGCCCTGAAAAAGGCGATCGTCAACCTCATTTTGCGCCAGGCGGAAGAATTGGCCCAGTTAGCCCGCAACTTGGAACGCTCCAACGCTGATTTAAAGAAATTTGCCTACATTGCTTCCCATGATTTACAGGAACCGCTCAACCAAGTGAGCAATTATGTACAACTGCTAGAAATGCGCTACAGCGAAGCTCTAGACGAAGATGCCAAAGACTTCATCGATTTTGCTGTGACAGGGGTTTCCCTGATGCAGACTTTGATCGATGATATTTTGACCTACGCCAAGGTAGATACCCAGTATGCCCAACTAACTTTCACCGATGTGCAAGAAGTGGTGGACAAAGCTCTGGCTAACCTGAAGCAACGGATTGAAGAAAGTCGAGCAGAAATTGAAGTGGGTTCCATGCCCGCAGTAATGGCGGATCAAATTCAGCTCATGCAGGTATTCCAGAACCTGATCGCCAATGGCATCAAGTTTGCCGGGGACAAGTCACCCAAAATTAAAATCTGGGGCGATCGCCAGGAGGATGCCTGGGTGTTTGCGGTCCAAGACAACGGCATTGGCATTGACCCCCAATTCTTCGAGCGGATTTTTGTCATTTTCCAACGACTCCACACCAGGGATGAATATAAAGGCACCGGCATGGGGCTAGCCATTTGCAAAAAAATCATCGAAGGCCACCAAGGGCAAATTTGGCTAGAGTCCAATCCAGGGGAGGGCTCCACATTCTACTTCTCCATCCCCATTGGTAACTAAAAAGGTATTGAACCATGTCCGACGAATCTAATCCCCCCAAGGTCATTTTGCTGGTGGAAGATAGCAAAGCCGACAGCCGCCTTGTGCAGGAGGTGTTGAAAACCAGCACCATCGACCACGAACTGATCATTCTCCGGGATGGTTTGGCGGCCATGGCCTTTTTACAGCAACAGGGAGAATACGAAAATTCCCCTCGCCCCAACCTAATTTTGCTGGATTTAAATCTTCCTAAAAAGGATGGCCGGGAAGTGTTGGCGGAAATCAAACAAAACCCTGACCTAAAAAGAATTCCCGTGGTAGTGTTAACCACTTCCCACAATGAGGATGATGTGATTGCCAGTTACGAACTCCACGTTAATTGTTATTTGACCAAATCTCGCAATTTGAAGGATTTATTCAAGATGGTGCAAGGGATTGAATCCTTTTGGCTAGAAACAGTCACTTTACCGGCAGCTTAATTGGCATCCTCCGAATGGCTAACCCAGCCATTGTCCACCAGATGTCGTTGTTTGAGCGGATAGGAATCTCCTTGCTTTTGGGATGATGATATTAAAGCCCCTGAAGTAGGTTCCAAAAAAGCCAACTATTTTGGCGATCGCCGTTTCCAAACCATTGATGCCGTAAAGCGTTTGGCGCGGCCAATTTACTTTTTGTGGCCCAAAAGCCGATCACGCAAATGTTGAATGCGGTCTCGGTAGGTGGCAGCTACTTCAAATTCCTGTTTTTTGGCCGCTTCTTGCATTTTTTCCTCCAATTGTTGAATTAAATCGGGGATTTTTTCTAGGGGTAAATCCTGGGCTTGTTCATATACTTCCTCCAACTGTTGACTGTTTAAACGACGGGAAATATCAAGAAATTGCAAAATGGCATTGTTAGCCCGTTTATTAATCGGTTGAGGGGTAATACCGTGCTTTTCGTTATATTTTTGTTGGATTTTCCGCCTCCTTTCCGTTTCGGCGATCGCCTTTTGCATACTGTCGGTGAAATTATCAGCATATAAAATCGCCTGTCCCCGAATATGACGAGCGGCCCGGCCAATGGTTTGAATTAAAGAACGCTCTGCCCGCAAAAAGCCTTCTTTATCTGCATCCATAATAGCTACTAGGGAAACTTCCGGTAAATCTAACCCTTCCCGCAATAAATTTACCCCAATTAACACATCAAATTCCCCGTCTCGTAAAGCTTGTAAAATCTCAATACGTTGAATAGATTGAATCTCGGAATGAAGATATTGGACTTTAATGCCCCGTTCAGAAAAATAATCCGTTAAATCCTCCGCCATCCGTTTAGTTAAAGTTGTGATTAATACCCGTTCTTTAAGTTTTACCCGGGCTTTAATTTCGCCATATAAATCATCCACTTGGCCAGTGGTGGGACGGACAAAAATTTCTGGATCTAAAACCCCGGTGGGACGAATTACTTGCTCAATAACCCTTTCTTCCGACTGTTCCATTTCCCACAGCCCTGGAGTGGCAGAAACAAACACACACTGTTTAACTTTTTGCCAAAATTCTTCTGCTTTTAGGGGGCGATTATCCGCCGCACTGGGCAGACGAAAGCCATGGTCAATTAAAACTTTTTTTCTGGCCTGGTCGCCATTATACATACCCCGCAATTGGGGAATAGTCACATGGGATTCATCAATTACTAATAACCAATCTTCGGGAAAATAATCCACTAAACATTCCGGTGGTTTCCCCGCCTGGCGATCGGCTAAATAACGGGAATAGTTTTCCACACCGTTGCAATAGCCTACTTCCCGCAGCATTTCCAGGTCATAACGGGTACGTTGACTTAATCTTTGAGCTTCCACTAACAGATTATTTTTCTCCAAAAAAGCTACCTGGTGTTCCATTTCCGTTTGAATTTGCTGACAGGCTTTTTCTAGGGTTTCTTCTGGGGTTACAAAGTGACGGGCGGGGTAAATACTAATTCTGTCTAAACTTTGTAAAATTTCGCCGCTGACGGGATCAATTAACCGTAGAGCTTCCACTTCGTCACCAAAAAATTCAATGCGAATTACCCGGTCTTCGTAGGCCGGCACAATTTCCAACACATCCCCTTTGAGGCGAAATCGTCCCCGCTGTAACTCCATATCGTTGCGGCTATATTGCACGTTAACTAAATCCCGAATCACTAAACGGGGGTCATATTCGGCACCCACTTGCAGAGGAACGGCCGCTTTGAGATATTGGCTGGGAATACCCAAACCGTAAATGCAACTGATGGAAGCTACCACAATTACATCCCGTCGTTCAAACAGAGAACGGGTGGCGGAGTGACGCAACATATCAATCTCATCGTTGATAGAAGCCGTTTTTTCGATATAGGTATCGGTGACGGGAATGTAGGCTTCCGGCTGGTAATAGTCGTAGTAACTAATAAAGTATTCCACCGCATTTTCGGGAAAAAATTGCCGTAGCTCATTACATAATTGGGCCGCCAAGGTTTTATTGTGGGCCAATACTAATGTCGGTCTTCCCAACTCTGCAATCACGGAAGCCATGGTGAAGGTCTTCCCTGTGCCCGTTGCCCCCAGTAGGGTTTGAAACTTGTGCTCTCCCTGCAAAGACTCGATCAAACTGGCGATCGCCGTGGGTTGATCCCCGGTGGGACGAAAGGGCGCGTGGAGGGAAAAGAGGTCAGAAGTCATGGCGGCAAAGGGGCTATAGTCTGGGATAATGGGGCTGATTAAAGATAACTATCGTGGCTGGCCATTCAGCGGTGTATCTTTGAAGACAAGCAGAGTAATGCTAACAAAACACGGTGGGTGGCCTGTCTGTCTCGCACAGTGGTTTATTGTTGATCAATTAATCGAATATTTATATTAAGGAGATAAACAGCATGACTGAGGAACAGCAGGGGCCCAACACCACCCCCAACGAAGAAACCGCCAGCAAAACCACTGCCGCTAACCGGAGCCGTCGTCCTAGAGCCGGTTCCAGCAAAGATGAGTCTGCCTTGGTGAAGCCCAAGCATATCGGTGGTCTTGATCTACTGCCTACCCCCAAGGGCATGCCCACTAATCGACCGATTGAAGCCAGCAAGATCCATGTGGTAAGTACCTATGGTTCCATGGGAGCCACCAGACCAGTGGGGGCCAGCACCATGGAAGTGAGCAGTACCATGACCGTTTCCGGTAACCGCCCCATTGCCCTGAGCCATCTCCACATCAGCGAAATCACCGCTGGCAATCGTCCCGTGGCTTCCAACGAGATTGATGATCCCAACACCCTGATGGGCTACCTGGATTAGTCTTGCGGTGGGAATTTTTGCTTTGTTCCCTTACCCTGAACTCCCATCTAGGCGATCGCCAGGGGCATAGTTAATCAAAACAAGTCTACTAAAAATGAGCCTCCAGCTTCGGAAACTATGGCCGACTGGAGGTTTTCACTATCTAAATTGTCCAGGGAAAAACCTAGGAACGGGTGATTTTGTCTTTTTGGCTGATGAAAATTAACCCGACGGTGGCGGGGATCAGCACAATGGCAGCCCCTAAAACCAGGCTCCAGAGAAAGTTTGCTAAAGAAGGGGTCATATCGCGTTAACCTCATTTTATAAAGACATCGCTCCCCATTCTATCGCCATCGGATGTCAAAGTTAGCCCGTTGAGGGCAGGATTGCTCCGGGGCCCAAGCCCCTAATTTTTAACCTATGTCGGCTATGTCAGATTTGTCGAATAACTTGAGTTTTATTTCCCCCCCCGTTGCTTTAGGGAATATTTCCCAACCCCGCTGTTTATCCCTTGGGATAATGGCATCCGGTAGTGGTAGTAATTTTGAGGCGATCGCCAAGGCCATTAAGGAGGGAAAGTTAAATGCAGTGGTGAAACTGGTGATTTACAACAACCCTAATGCTGGGGTTAAGGAACGGGCCATGGACCATGGGGTGCCCCACCGATTACTCAACCATCGGGACTACGACAGCCGGGAAGATTTGGATCAAGATATTGTTGAGCATTTTCGCCAAGCAGGGGTGGAATGGGTAATCATGGCCGGGTGGATGCGTATTGTTACCCCAGTACTATTAGATGCTTTTAGCCGTCGGGTGTTGAATATCCACCCCAGTTTATTGCCTAGTTTTCGAGGTGTGCGGGCTGTGGAACAGGCCTTGGCGGCGGGGGTGAAAGTGAGTGGTTGCACAGTCCATTATGCCGAAGCAACGGTGGATAGTGGCCCCATTGTGGCCCAGGCGGTGGTGCCCATTCTGGCTGATGATACGGGGGAGACTCTCCATCAACGCATTCAAGTCCAAGAACATCGCCTCTTTCCACTAGCGATCGCCCTTGCCGCCCAGCAAAGCCCATGACTGCCCCCTATTTTTCCCTCAGCCAAGGCCACCTGCAACTGTTGAGTGTTTGTCCGCCCCAATTTCAACGGCGTTATTGGGAACAGTTGGGCGGTTTACTAGAACCCCAGCGCCAGGTCAAAACGGAATGGGGCCAAAATTTTCACCAACTGGTTCAACAATGGACTTTGGGTTTGCCCTTGGAAACTTTAGCAGCCCAGAGCCTTGACCCCCAGGACGTTAGCCTACTGGATTCCCTAAAAAATTTAATTGCCACAGTGCCGGCGCTCCACCTACCCCCCGGCCAAAGGCAGGCTGAACATCAACGCACCCTAGCCAGGGATGATGTTTTATTGACAGTAGTCTATGACCTGTTGGTGCTCACCCCGGAGCAAGGGCAGATTTTTGATTGGAAAACCTATCCCCAGCCGGCCAAACCGGAAAAACTCCACCACCATTGGCAGACTAAGCTTTACCTGTACGTGTTGGCAGAAACTAGTTCCTATTCCCCCGAACAGTTATCCATGACCTATTGGTTTGTGCAGTCACCGGAAAAAATTCAGCACTATACCATTACTTACAACGAAGCTCAGCACCGGGCCACTGAAAGGGAGTTAACCGATTTGCTCCAGCAGTTTCGTCAAGGATTAGCCGCTTGGCATCGACACCGTACCCCCCTGGCCCACCGACATAATTGTAACCGTTGTCCCTACCACGACCAGTTTTTTCCACCAGACTAGTTATTTGCCCATGACTTTTAGTGAAGAATTTGAATTACTATTGCGGGCCTGTTATCCCCTGCTCTACATTCCCACCCAGGAAGAAGAACGACTGGAAATGGCGATCGCCAGCAGTGCCCAGAGGTTGGGCAATCGCTCAGTTTACTATTGGGATTTTGTAGAAGGGTACCAGGGCAACCCCAACGGAGCCAATGTGGGGCGCCGCAATCCCCTCCAAGCCTTGGAATTTATCGAAAAATTACCCGCCAGTAGTAATGGCATTTTTGTCCTGAGGGATTTTAATCGTTTTCTAGACGACGTTTCCATTTCCCGCAAACTACGCAACCTTGCTCGCCGTCTCAAGGCCGAAGCTAAAAATCTTGTCATTGTCGCACCCCAAATCTACATCCCCAATGAGTTGGCCGAAATCATTACGGTGATGGATTTTCCTCTGCCCAGTAGTGCCGAAATTCAAGGAGAAATTGAACGGTTGTTGACGGGTTTGGGACAAAAAGTAGAGCCTTCCCTGCGAGATGAGTGGAGTCGCGCAGCCCAAGGTTTATCCATGGAAAGAATTCGGCGGGTGTTGGCCCGTTGCCTAGCAGACCATGGCCAGTTGGGGGCAGACGATGTGGAATTGATGCTAGAAGAAAAACGTCAATCCATCCGCCAAACCCAAATTCTTGATTTTTATCCTGCCAGTGAACGCATCAGCGACATTGGAGGTCTAGATAATCTCAAGGACTGGTTGCTCCGGCGGGGAGGAGCCTTTAGTGAGCAAGCCCGTCGTTACGGTTTACCCTATCCCCGGGGTTTACTACTGGCCGGCATCCAAGGCACTGGCAAATCCCTCACCGCTAAGGCGATCGCCCACCATTGGCATTTACCGTTGTTAAGGTTGGATGTGGGCCGATTATTTGGCGGTTTGGTAGGAGAATCGGAAGCTCGCACCAGGCAGATGATCAACCTCGCGGAAGCGTTAGCCCCCTGTGTGTTTTGGATTGACGAAATTGATAAAGCCTTTGGGGGCATGGACAGTCGCGGGGATGGGGGCACCACCAGCAGAGTGTTTGGGGCTTTCATTACCTGGTTGGCGGAAAAAACTTCCCCCGTCTTTGTGGTGGCCACTGCTAACAATGTCCAGAGTCTGCCGCCGGAACTGTTGCGGAAAGGTCGCTTTGACGAAATTTTCTTTGTGGGACTGCCCAATAAAACAGAAAGGGAGGCCATTTTTTCTGTGCATCTTAACCGTTTGCGGCCCCATAAAATGGCTGATTACGATATCCACCGCCTGGCCTACGAAACCCCAGACTTTTCCGGAGCAGAAATTGAGCAAATTTTGGTGGAAGCGATGCACATTGGCTTTAGCCAGAATCGGGAATTTACCACCGATGACATTCTTTCCGCCGCTAGCCAAGTGGTGCCCTTAGCTCGCACCGCCAAAGAACAAATCCAATTTTTGCAGGAGTGGGCCGCCGCTGGTAAAGCCCGTTTAGCCTCCAGGGACAGCGGTTTTCCCGCCATTAGTTAACCATTCATCCCGTTATTACTTGCCATGGCCAGTTTCCCCAGACCCACTGAACAAACCAAACAATTTTTTCAGCAATGGCAAACCTATCAGCAGTTGGTTGACCACAATTACATGGCCCATCGGCAAATTCACCAGGCGGTGGGGGCTTTGATTCAACAACAGTTCGATCGCCCGTTTGATTTGTTGGACCTTGGCTGTGGGGATGCCCAGGCGATCGCCAAAACTTTGACGGGGAATAAAATCAATTCCTATACAGGGGTGGATTTATCCCCCAATGCCCTGGCCCTAGCCCAGGAAAATTTGGCCCCTTTTGAACGGGTGGAGCTAAGGGAAACGGATTTTTTGACCTATCTGGGTGAAGCCAACCAAATTGCCCCAGCCAGCTTTGACCTGATTCACGTCGGTTTTTCTTTGCACCATCTGCTCCCAGAAGAAAAGGAACAATTTTTTGCCCATTGCTTTTCCCTGCTGCGCTCGGGGGGATGTCTGATTATCTACGACGTTTTTCGCCAGCCCCAGCAAAATCGACAGCAGTATATTGAAGCCTATTTAGCTAAGGCCGAAAGTCAATGGAATGCCCTTACCCCTGACCAACTCCAGGCGATCGCTGCCCATATAAAGGAGTGCGATTTCCCCGAATTGGTGGCTACCATAGCGGAAATTAGCCAAAAAGTGGGATTTACGCCTCCCCAGGTCCTCTTTACTGAGCCTAGGGGGTTCCACCACTGCTTTGCCTTTACCATTGGTCAAAGTGGAAAAGCCCTGGCCCAAGACGGGGTGTAAAAAGCAATTTTCCGATAATATGGGCAGAAGCTAAACAGTGCCCCAATATGGGAAGCTGTGGGCCGTAAACATTCAATCCGAATAATAAAGGACTGGTTGAAGATGGAAGAACAAAAGACAGCAACTGCCGGGATTAAAACCGATGTAGGACCAATCACTACTCCCAATCCCCAAAAGTCCCCAATCACCGACCAGGCTTGGCAGGAATGGCTACAACCGGTGTGGGAAGTGCTGGGTAAAATTCCCCAAATGACCGGGGAGTTTTTCGAGGACAACAAGCAACCCCTCATTTCCCTGGGCATAATCCTGTTGGGCATTATCAGCGTCAAAATCTTGATTGCTGTGCTCGATGCCATTAATGATATTCCTTTATTGGCACCAACTTTACAGTTGATCGGCATGGGCTACACCGCTTGGTTTATCTGGCGTTACCTTTGGAAAGCTGAAAAGCGCCAAGAGTTGGCTTCCGAATTTGGTGCACTAAAGGAGCAAATTTTTGGCGGTTAGTGTCTCCCGACCGCCCCAGCCTCTTTTTCCTGCGCCTATCCTCCGGGTTTGATGTTCGGGGGATTTTTTCTGGCCCATGACCAACCGTCCCGTCCCATCGGTGTGGGATAGTTCTCCCTTCATTGGTATTCTAGGAGTTAGTTTTTCGCCATTCTTCCTCCCCTTTTTTCAGGAGCGATGAGCAACTCCCCGTCTGTTCTTACAGAGCTATTGCAGGCTTTACCCAATCTGCGGGCCCAAACCTACTTCAAGTCTTCCCTCACGGCCTTGTCCCACGCCATGGAAGACCAGGTACTAGCAGAAAGTACAGCGGGCAATCCCCTGATCATTGCGGCTTTTCAGCGGGAGAGATTTTATCGTCAAGAAGCCCACCGTTATCGACGTATTGCCGATAAGAGCAGTCAGGTTTACGTGCTCTCCGCTCCGGAGACGGAATTTAAACACAACTCCGGCATTTACGAAACCATTGCCTTTACTCCTGAAGACAGCCTCGCCCAGGAATGGCATTTGATTGTCATTGGCGATCGTTATGCCAGTTGTCTAATTTGCCGAGAACGACCCACCCAGGATAAATGGGATAGTAACCGCCGTTTTGAAGGTGTTTGGACCTTTGATCGCCAGGTGAGTCGAGTTGCAGCCCAACTATTGCTACAACGGATTTTAGCCTACCGTCCAGAGTTACAAGCCAAAATCGAGGAGGCGACCCAAACCTGGCTTCAGCCTTCCTGCACCGCTCCCCCCCGGGGCATTGACGATAACCCTGATCCGTTTGTGCAACGGTTAATCACCTATCTCCAGGCGGGGCAGTATAAGTTAATCAAAGCCAATCGTAATTTACAGGACAAAGAAGAGCGGGAGAGACTGCTTAACTCCATCACAGGGGCGGTGCGACGTTCCCTCGATCCCGAGGAAATTATGCAGGTGGCGGTGGAAAAACTAGGCCAAGGTCTGGGCATTTGCCGTTGTGTGATTTACCGCTGTAGCGCCGATGATACAGTGGCGACCATTAACCATGAATTCCTCGGTAGCGGCGTTGGTTCCATCAAGGGTTATCCCTGGCCCCTCAAAGATAATCCCCTTTTTCAGGAGGTGGTGGCCCTCAAGGAGGCGATCGCCATCGACAACATTGACCAAGATCCAAGGTTAGGGGAACCGGAGCCTTCTACGGGGGAAGTGAAAACCCTGGTGAAGAGTTGTGCCATTCTGTCCTGGATGTTAGTGCCGATTTTTTATCGGGAAAGGTTGCTGGGCATGATGGAATTTCACCACTGTGGTCCTGCCCCCACGGAATGGGAGGACGATGCCCTTACCCTAGTGGAAGGGGTGGCTACCCAAATCGGGGTCGCCCTGATTCAAGCGGAATCCTATGCCAACCTACAGGAATTGAATGAGCAATTAGCTGCCCTAGACCGCACCCGGTCTAACCTGGTGGCCATTACAGGGCATGAACTACGCACCCCCCTTTCCACTATCCAAGTGTGTTTGGAAAGCCTGGCCACGGAGCCGGATATGCCCCAGGAATTGAGACAGGTAATGTTGAACACTGCCCTGGAAGATGCGGAGAGGATGCGCAAACTGGTGCAGGACTTTCTCACGCTATCTCAACTGGAAAGTGGACGGGTGGAATGGAACGCAGAGCCAATTTCCCTAGAAGAATGTGTGGAGCTTTCCTTGAGCCATATCCGAGCTCACAATCGGGGCCAGGAAGTACCTGTCATTGTCAATCAGGTGAATGGCGAAACTCCCATGGTGGAGGCGGACGGGGAATGGTTAGTGGAATTGTTGACCAAGCTTTTGGATAACGCCATCAAGTTTACCCCCACCAATGGTAGGATTTCCATCGCTGTCGATCGCCCGAATCCGTCCCAATTGGAAGTCACCATCACCGATACGGGGCGGGGCATTGAGCCTAACCGCTTGGAAACCGTGTTTGACCGTTTTTACCAAGAAGAAGGAGCTTTACGCCGTAGTCGGGGGGGCACCGGCATTGGCCTGGCCATCTGTCGCCAAATTGTTAGTGGTTGGGGAGGGGAAATCTGGGCCGCTTCCGATGGCAAAAACCATGGCACCCAGTTCCATTTCACCGTTCCTATTGTTATGCCGGAAAATCCAAATCTTGGCGTGGAAGAAGTTGCCCCGAAAAAGCGTAAAGCAACGTCCCCCCGCATTGCATCCCGGAGCAAAAAGAAACAGAAGTTTTCCTGATTTATCCTAAAAAATAGCCCTTACCTTTACCGAAATATCTGCCATCTCCCGATGATGGCACCAGTTTTAGTCCCCGTATGGAGTTTAAAAATTTTTTCGATGCTCTGCCCCTTGGTGTTTTCGTTGTCGATGCCCAGGGACGACCAGTCTATGCCAACCTCGCCGCCATTGAGCTCCTAGGCAAAGGCCTCTGGCCCGAAGCGGCGATCGACCGGTTAAACGATATTTACCAAGCCTATCAAATCGGCACCAATCAACTTTATCCCCTCACAGAACAACCTTTGCTTAGGGCTCTCCAGGGAGAATCCCATCAGGTGGATGACATGGAAATCCGCCAGGGGGGACAAATTATTCCCTTGGAGGTGACGGGAACTCCCATTTTTGATCAGCAGGGCCAATTGCAATACGCCATGGTGGTGTTAAGGGATCTACGCGATCGCCAACGGAGAAATGAACGGCAGATTGCTTTGCAACAAGATTTACTGCGGCGTAACCAGGGGCTAGTGCAGGAAAATGCCACTCTGAAGCGTAAATTGGCGATGTTGGAGGCTCGATTAGAAGCCAGTTAAAACCAATGTAGTCGGAAACTTAGGAGCTCATGGAGCCATGGCTCTTCCCCTTTGATTGGGGAAACATTAGGCCGTGCCACCGTTATTCCTAGATAATGGCCCCTTGATCTATTGGAATCTAGCCTGTGTCTCCGTCTGGTAAATCGTCCCGTTCCTTAGCTAATATCGCTGGCATTGTGGCGATCGCCACCTTGATCAGTAAGGTTTTTGGTTTATTGCGTGAACAAATCATCGCCGCCGCCTTTGGGGTGGGGACGGTGGTGACGGCCTACGCCTATGCCTACGTGATTCCAGGTTTTCTCTTTATACTTCTTGGGGGCATTAATGGCCCATTCCACAGTGCCTTGGTTAGTGTACTGTCCAAACGAGATCGGGAAGAGGCGGCACCCTTGGTGGAAACCGTTACCACCCTGGTCAGTGGGGTGTTGCTTGGGGTAACCATCATTTTGGTACTGGGGGCGGGCATATTCATTGACCTGCTGGCGCCGGGGTTAGAACCGGAAACCAGACGCATGGCGGTGCAACAGTTACAAATCATGGCTCCCATGGCCCTACTTTCGGGGTTAATTGGCATTGGCTTTGGGACTTTAAATGCGGCAGATCAGTACCTATTGCCCAGTATTAGCCCTTTGCTTTCCAGTATTACCGTCATTCTGGGTTTAGGGGTCGCAGTCTGGCAATTGGGACAGCAACTAAACACAGAACCCTATTGGCTATTGGGTTCTCTCCTATTAGCAGGGGGAACCACCGCTGGAGCCGTCTTGCAATGGTTGGCTCAGATTGTGCCCCAGGCCAAAGCGGGTATGGGTAAATTGCGGCTGAGGTTTAATTTTGCCTTGCCGGGAGTAAAGGAAGTTTTGCAGGTGATGATTCCGGCCACCCTGTCTTCAGGGATGTTGTATATCAACTTTGCCACCAACCTGTTTTTTGCTTCCTTTATTCCCAATGCGGCGGCGGCCATGCGTTATGGCAATTTTGTCGCCCTCACTCCCCTGGGCATTATTTCCAATATGATTTTGGTGCCCTTTTTGCCGGTATTTTCCCGCTTAGCCGATCCCCAGGATTGGCCAGAATTAAAACTCCGTATCCGCCAGGGCATCATGTTAAGCGCCCTGACCATGTTTCCCCTCACAGCTATTTTGGTAGGGTTAGCCATTCCCATTGTCCAGGTTATCTATGAGCGGGGGGCTTTTGACGCGGAGGCGGCGGCTGAGGTGGCTCCAGTGTTGGCAGCCTACGGTTTAGGCATGTTTTTCTACCTTGGTCGAGATGTTTTGGTGCGGGTATTTTATGCTCTAGGCGATGGGAACAGTCCTTTCAAAGTAAGCCTATTTAATATTTTTCTGAATGGTTTATTGGATTTCCTCTTCTATAAGCCCTTTGGCACCGTGGGTATTGTCATGGCAACGGTGGGGGTAAATCTTTTTTCCATGACTATTTTTATTTGGATGCTAAACCGTCGCCTAGCCGGTCTAAGTTTGGGGGGCTGGGCCATGGACCTGGGTAAACTGGTGGGTGTTACGGCGATCGCCAGTGTTGCTGGCTGGCAGGGGAGTGTGCTGTGGCAGAGACTGTGGGGGGTGAATAGCTTGGTGGAAAATATCCTGGAAGTGCTCACCATGTCCAGCATTATCTTGGTGGTGTTCACTGTGGGAGTGACCTTGGCTAAAGTCCCGGAGGCGGATTTACTAGGCGATCGCCTGTGGAAAAAATTCAAACGAGGGTAGTGGAGAAATTTCTTTGATCGCAATGAACAATTTGGGTCTTTTGAGATATTCCAGCAGCAATCAAGATTTTCACTACAAATCCCTTAATCAGTACTATCGCCTCAGATTAGCTAGAATGATGCCATGGTAACCTTCTTGGCCCTATTGCCCCGTTCCCTAACCACATTTTTGTATGCCGTAGCGGCATTACTGAGGTTTTATGGCAACATCGACACCACCCCCTTCCAACTCATCCCCCTCACCATCCTCGAATGGAGTTTCTGGGCGTTCACTTTGGGCACAGCGTCTCTGGTGGTTAATCTCGGCCTTGAGTGGAACGCTGGAAATCGAAGCCGATATCAAGCGGCTCAAGCAAGAGAACGAGAAACTCGACGAGATGATCTTGCAAACGAGGAACGAGAAAAAGCAGATCGAGAAAGAGACCGAGCAGATCAGGAAAGAAACAGAGCAGATCAAGAAAGACAACGAGCGGCTGGCCGAGCTAGAATCCAAAATCGATTCTTCATTTCGCAAATACGGCATCAACTTACCCCTAACCCAGATACCAGAGCAGCCCTGACGGATTTTCTCAGCTTTCTCCAAGAGTATGGCGAGCCCTAATTTATTGCCCGTGGATATGAAGATTAAGGTTTTTGTTTATGGCACCCTCATGCCGGGGGAATGTAATCACCAAGCCTACTGCCACCGTCAGATTGAGCCCCCTACCCTGGGCTATGTGCTCGGCCAGATCTACCATCTGCAATATTTTGGTTATCCAGCTCTGGCGATTGGAGAGGACCGGGTTTGGGGCTATTGCCTCACCTTTCCCCCTGGGTTTTCCCTAGAATATCTGGATAGTTTGGAAGATTACCAACCAGGGCGATCGCCCCAGGAGAATGTTTATAATCGTTGCTGGACTGAGGTATTTGATCCTCAGGATCAGGTAATGACGGAAGCGTGGCTTTACCGTATGGACTCTCGCAAAATTGAGCAGTATGGGGGAATTTACTTGCCCCATGGCCGTTGGTCTGGAAAGCTATAATTCACGGCCTGATCGTCTATGCAATTCATGGAAACCGGTATGCCGGACCTGCTGAATTCCCCCCAGGCGATCGCCTCGGCCCTAGAGCTTTCTTTAGAAAAAGGCTTGGGAATTTTAGAGCAAGCACTACCTCCTGATTGGCAAATATGGAAAGAAGAATACGAGCAAAGTTTGACAGGAATTGAATCTCCCCAGATTTTGTTAGCGGAGACAAATATGGGCAAATTTTGGGCAGCGGTGGTGGCTTTTTTGCGGGTTGGTCGGGGGACATTATTCATTGCTAATCATCAATGGCAACAAAGGGAATGGCAACAAGTGGCCGAATTTTTGCAACCCGATCGCCTCTGGGGATCATTGATGTGGCAACAGCAGTGGTTAAAACTCAGCGACAGTGATTCAGGAGTAACCTCCGTTGTCCAACAAACCATCACTCCAGCAAGTCAGCCAGCCCAGAAAAAATCAGAACCATTAATTGCTTTTCCCACCGGTGGTTCTTCAGGCACAATCCGCTTTGCCCTCCACAGTCCCCAGACTTTGACCATGGCAGTGGACGGTTTAAAGCAGTTCCTTGGCCCCCTGTTACCTAGGAATGGCCAAATTAATAGTTTTTGTCTGCTTCCCCTGTACCATGTGGGGGGCTTTATGCAATGGTGGCGATCGGCCTTAACTGGAGGGAATTTTAGCCCCCTGGATTACGGCTTAGTGAAGCAATCTGCCCCTCCTTTGCCCCCCGATTATGTCACCTCTTTAGTGCCCACCCAGTTAGAGTGTTTGCTCGATCGCCATGGTGCTTGGTTAAAAAATTTCCGGCTAATTTTTTTGGGGGGAGCCCCAGCCTGGGCCGCTCTATTGGCCAAAGCAAAAACGGCAGGCCTTAACCTGGCCCCCACCTATGGCATGACGGAAGCCGCCGCCCAAATTGCCACCCTTACCCCGACAGAATTTCTGGCTGGCCAAACAGGGGTAGGAAAGTTGTTGCCCCATGTTCGTTTGACCATTACCAACTCTAAAGATGAAATGGTTGCCCCCGGCACAGTGGGCCTTATCAACATCCAATCCCGTGCTTTATTCAAAGGCTATGTACCTCAAGGGACAGGCCAAAAGGAGGGAACTTTCACCACCGGGGATTTAGGTTATTGCCACAACGGTTATCTTCATATCACCGGTCGTCGGGGTCGGCGTCTCATCAGCGGCGGAGAAAATATTGATCCAGAGGACATAGAAGCTCTCTTGCTCGATCGCCATTTAGTCCAAGATGTGGTCATCGTCGGAGTTGGCGATCGCCATTGGGGAGAAATGTTGGTAGCAGTCTATGTACCTAACCCGAGTCCGGGGAATGATGTTTCCACCCTGAGCCAGTGTGTCAAAGCTCAGTTAAGTAAACCGAAATGTCCGAAGCATTGGTTGCCCGTTTCGACCCTACGGCGATCGCCCTTGGGCAAATTAAACTACCAATTTTGGCAAACTTGGGCTACGGAGCAACTAGGGGTCAAAGAAGAGGAATAACAGCAATGACCTGTGAGTATGGTTTATTTGCCGACTTTGCCTAGGATTCAAGTAAGTCGGGGTCAACAAATTTTTGACGTTGATTGGTGCTGTCCCCATGGGAACCTAAACCCTAACTAAGCCGTTGTGTTAGCCTGGGTTAGAAAAAATTGTCGATGCGGTTAATTGTTGTTGAGGAAAAAGATTAATGATTGCCACTCCCCTTGCCCAAACTGCCACCCCCCCCAGTCATTTACCCACGGAAACCAGACCTTGGGGATCTTTTACTACCCTGGAGGAGGGCAATGGCTACAAAATCAAACGCATCGAGGTCAATCCAGGGCATCGTCTCAGTCTGCAAATGCACCATCACCGCAGTGAGCATTGGATTGTAGTCTCCGGCACCGCCCGCATCGTTTGTGGAGATAAAGAAGAACTCTTGGAACCAAATCAGTCCACCTATGTGCCCCAATGCACTGCCCATCGTCTGGAAAACCCTGGGGTAATTAAATTGGTTTTAATTGAAGTGCAAAATGGGGAATACCTGGGGGAAGATGATATTATCCGTTTTCAGGATGACTACGCCCGTGGCTAATTGCGAGCATGGGGTTTGGGGCTAACGGCCATTAACTCGGCGATGGTTTGACAGTGGGCCGGTAAGCCTAACTGGGCTGGAGCAACGGGATCGGGATAGGTGAAATGGCGATAGTCGAGGCAAAACCTATCCCAATCGGCCATTTGAATGCGAAACAGCTTGATAAAAATATTGGCCAGGGTGAGGGAAAGGGGAATTTGAAAATAGATTTTCTGGCGATGATACTGGCAAACCTGGCGGATACCATCTGTGGCAGTGAGGGGAGCATTCCCTAGCACCACATCAATCCTTTTTCCTGGTGGATGGTCAACGTAATGGGCCACCACCCTAGCTATGTCCCTACCGTGGATGAAGTGGAAACTACCATCGGCCCGGAACCAACGGATCAGGGGTAACCAACGCAAAATTTCCCCCAATCCGCCGGAAAGATGGGAATAGGGTTTACCTGGTTCGCCGCCAAAGACCAGGGTGGGATAAACCACCGTGATTTTTTTTGCCATGGCTTCGGCAATGGGGGTGACTTCCGGCAGAGAACCATGGTGGGATTCCAACGCCTGATGACAGAGATACTTAGTGCGGATATAGTCTGTGCCTAAACTTCCGGCCTCCGGTAAGGGTTGCCCTTGGCGATCCAAAATGCTGGCGGTGGAAAAATAAATTACCTGTTCGCACCGCTCCGGGTTAAGCAAATTGATCAAAGTCAAGGTTTTGACCACGTTAATGTTGTAAGTCTCCTGGCGATCGCCCCAACTGGTGGCAATGAGAATGGCGCAATCCATGGTTTGCAGTAAGTCTGCGTGGGCCTCAATGGTGCCCATGTCACCGGGGATTAAATGAATGTTGCTCCGTAACTGGGGGTCAAACTGTAATTTACCGGGATTTCTCACCAGCAGGAACAATTCATGGTCTGTGCCTTGGATCAATTCATCCGCTAGGTAGTGACCAATGCAACCACTGATCCCGGTGATAAAAATGCGTTTTAAACTAGCCATGCCTATACACTCTCCAGAAATAAATTCAATTTGCTCAGCTTAAGAGTCTGTTGATCGAGTTTTGATTTGCCCCCTCAATTGACCCACCAATACTCCGACCACATTGGAGAATTTTGGTCGCATTTCCCCAAAATTTGGGGACAGAGGGGCTTTTGCAACATACTTCTAGGACAGCACCCGGATCACACTGGGAATTTCCTTCACTGCTTCTAGTTGGCTAATTTCCTCCAGGGCGGCCCGATAGTCTCCTTCCCGCACGTCATGGGTAACAACAACAATTTCCGCACAGCCGTCGGTGAAGCCAATTTGCACTAGGGATTCTAAACTAACTCCATGGTTACCAAATCCCATGCCTAAATGGCCAATTACCCCCGGCACGTCAGCACAGAGGAAACGGCAATAGAAACGGGTGACGAGGTCTTCAATGGGGGATACCTGACAGTAATGTTGGTGGGTGCAACTGAGCAGAGGATCAAGGGCCGGATTTTCGTCACTGCTGGTAATAATGCCGACAATGTTAATCACATCAGATACCACCGCACTGGCAGTGGGGCCGGCTCCTGCTCCCCGACCGTAAAACATGACTTGCCCCAGGGGATCTCCAGTCACCAGCACACCGTTGTAAACTCCATTGACACTGGCCAGGGGATGATCTTTAGCGATTAAAGTGGGATGCACCCGCAGTTGCAGCGCTTCTGAGTCTTCCCCCGCATTACCATCGGCGATCGCCAGTAGTTTAATCACAAAACCCAACCGATCAGCGTAGGCAATATCCACCGCACTAACGGATCTAATGCCTTCACAGGCCACGTCTTCCCGTTTAACCCGGCCGCCAAAACCGAGGGAAGCAAGGATGGCAATTTTGTCCGCCGCATCTAATCCATCCACGTCGGCACTGGGGTCCGCTTCGGCATAACCCAACTGTTGAGCGGCCGTTAACACCTCGTCAAAATCCGCCCCCTCACTGGTCATGCGGGAAAGAATATAGTTAGTGGTGCCATTGAGAATACCGACAATACTTTGGATGCGGTTGCCTCCCAGGGATTGTTTGAGGGGCTTAATGATGGGAATGCCGCCCCCCACCGCCGCTTCCAGGAGGACGTAAACACCGTGTTGATTGGCCGCTTCGTAAATTTCCGGGCCGTAACGGGCAATGACCGCTTTGTTGGCGGTGACGATGTGTTTTTTATGGGCAATCGCCTGGAGAATTAGGGATCTAGCGGGTTCCAGTCCTCCCATCAACTCCACCACAATGGCAATGTCGGGATCGGTGACAATAGCTTCTAGGTCAGTGGTTAACACCTCCGGCGGCAAATTTACTTGGCGGGGTTTATCCAAGGAACGCACCCCCACTGCTTTAACCTCAATGGCTTTGAGCAGAGGACTACGGCCCTGGGGATCCTGCAAAATTTCCACTGTGCCGGTGCCGACGGTACCTAGACCGAGTAAACCAATTTTAACTGTCACAATTTTCCTCCCGTTGCCTTTCCTTTCTTTAGGTTACTGGCGATCGGCTCCCCATTCTATCTGGACTTGGGCAGGTGGCAGAATAGCGAAACTCTTTTATTGTTCAAAATACTGTTTAAACTGATCTGTGTCCCCCCAACCCCAGATTTGGCTTTGTCCCACCGATCGCCCCTTAATTCCGGGTTATCAGGCTTTATTAAGTTCTGAAGAAATAGCCCGCAGTCAACGCTACCAACCGCCCCAGGATCAGCAAAGATTTTTGACCATGCGTTTGGCTTTACGCATACTCCTAGCCCGTCAGCTTGACTGTTTACCCCACCAATTACAGTTCACCTATGGCCCCCAAGGTAAGCCGGAGTTGGTCAACAGAGAACGGCGATCGCCATGGTTTAACGTGGCCCATAGCGGCGATTATGGCCTCATTGGTGTCAGTACAGAAGGGGAAGTTGGGGTTGATTTACAAATTATGCTCCCTAAATCCCATTGCTTAAAATTAGCTAGGCGTTTTTTTGCTCTCCAGGAAGTCTGGCAATTGGAGAGTTTAGGCGAAGAAGAAAGAACTAAACTGTTTTATCAACTTTGGACAGCGAAGGAGGCATTTTTAAAAGCTACGGGGCAGGGCATTAGCGGTGGTTTAGACCAAGTTATCCCAGCGTCAAGTTTGGATCAATATCAATGCTTGCCAAGTAACTATGAAACGAACCAGTGGCGATTATCTAGCCAGCCTTTGTTGGTGGACCAAGAAAGCAAGGATCATTATTGGACGGCGATCGCCTGGCGCACTAACCAGGTCAACCAAGCTGAATCTAATTGCTTACCCAATATTCAGCCATTCCAGTGGCCCCGCCACCTTGATCCCTAGCTCTAGTTTCGTTACCTTGGGCTGGCGGCCTTAATCCTGTAAAACCATGGAAAATCCCCTGCAAAAAGTAGAAGCGGCCATTAACCATCAGGTTAATGAAACGGTGCGCCAAACCAGTGACAAATTCTATGGCCAGCTAGAAAAAATTGTCCATAAAGAATTGACCAGTGATCATTTGGAAAGAATCATCGCTGACGCAGTGGCCCAAACCTTGCGAAAACTGGCTTGGCAGTACTGGTACTTACTAATAGGGGCTGCCTGTGGCCTGTTGGTGATCCAGGCCCTACTGCTGAGAATAGTGCTCAAAGATACCAACTCCTGTGTGGAATCTGCGCCTAGACCAACATCACCATCTCTCAATCTTCCCCCGCGTTAAGGGTTGAGTGAGCGGATTTAAAACTTTAAAACTGGCGCAGAAAACGTAAATCGCTGTTATAAAGCCGACGAATATCGTCAATTTGATGCAACACCATGGCAAATCGCTCCACCCCAAATCCTGCGGCAAAGCCAGTGTAAACTTCCGGGTCATAACCCACCGCTTCCATTACGTTGGGGTCCACCATGCCACAGCCCATCACCTCCAGCCATTTACCCTGCCATTGCACATCCACTTCCGCTGAGGGTTCGGTAAAAGGAAAATAACTAGCCCGAAAACGAATCGGCAACGCTTCCCCAAACATTTGTTTGATAAAAGCCTGAATGGTGCCTTTCAAATGGGTGAAAGCTAAACCTTTGTCGATTGCCAATAATTCTACTTGGTGAAATACAGCAGAGTGGGTGGCATCCACCGTATCCCGCCGATAAACCCGCCCAGGGGCGACAATGCGTATAGGGGGATCATGCTTCTCCATGTAACGAATTTGCACCGGGGAAGTGTGGGTACGGAGCAGACGACCATCTTTTAAAAAGAAGGTATCCTGCATATCCCGAGCGGGGTGGTCAGCGGGAATATTTAACGCTTCAAAGTTGTAATAATCCGTTTCCACCTGGGGCCCCGTAGCGACGGTGTAGCCCAAACCGACAAAAATATCCAATACCCGGTCAACGGTGCTGTTGAGGGGATGGCGACGGCCCTGGGGACGGTAACTTCCCGCCATGGTTACATCCAAAGTTTCCGCCGCTAGCTGAGCTTCGATCGCCGCATTTTGTAGATTGGCTTTGCGGGATTCCAAATCATTCTGGAGTGCCTCTTTTACCTCATTGGCGATCGCCCCAAACTTAGGCCTTTCCTCCGCAGAAAGTTTACCCATACCTTTAAGGATCAGGGACAATTCCCCTTTTTTCCCTAGGTATTGCACCCGCAATTTATCCAATCCATCGAGGTCGTCACAACCGCTGATCGCCGCCTGGGCAGACTGTTGCAGGGATTTTAAATCGGCTTCCAAAGAAATAGTCATGGAAAAATGTGTCTCTTGTAATTCTGCCCTAGCAAAGGCCTTGTTTATGGGAATGGATCAAATACTGATTAGCGCTGGTCAGGTTGATCAACAGGGGATAATTGGTCTTTCCTCGGCCATGGTCAAGGCCAACATCGGCTCAACCCAGGAAAAATTGCCCGTTACCGATTCTACCCCAGCAGAGAGCGGAAATCCTTTGTCATCAAGAGCTAATCCTTGGCACCAGGGGAATCTGCCGCAACTTAATGCCGGGAATGGTGAACTGTTGTTTGATCTGATTTGGCTTTAGGGGAATCGTCTCAGTAAACTTGGACTGGCTTGTGGATAACACCCCCAACACACTCAGGGGCACCTGCAAAAATAAATTGGCCATTAAATAGGCGATCGCCGCTAGCCCAACGCCTGCCAAACGAATCTGGGGCAAATCCGTCACCCAAGGATAGGCGATCGGAGCGTAGTAATACACCAGCCACAATAGACCCAGACTAATTATTCCCCCAAACAAAGTAATCCATCGTTGTTGGCTCCGTTTAAACAAACTTAAAATTCGCAGTTGGTCTTCCCCCAAACTATCCGGGCGCAGGGCAATGATCAGTAAACTAAAAATCTCAAAGGGTTTAAACCATTGCATCACTATCACTGGCAACCAACCCACTGCAATTAAGAAAATCAGTTCTATGCCATAAACAGAAAAGGGGGTCCCCAGCGCTAAACCCAACATCATGGTTAACAGGGCCAACGGCACCACCACAATCCCCGCCAAATGAATCCAGAGAAATGGTTCTGCCCGAAAAGATGCGCCCATGATTTTAATGCCTAATTGCTGATCTGGTAGTTTTACCGCACTGTGTCTAATAATACCAAATTGCCCTGGCCCAGAGCTTTTGAGTTAGATTATTTTTCCAAGATTATTTAGAAATACTGATTAAACCGATGGGGCTACGGTGATTATCCTGCAATTTTTCCAGGTCGGCTAGAACCTAGCGTCGACCATAAAGCAATTGTTATTTAAGATTGTCAAAACTTATCAATTTGACAGTTGAATCGTAAAGACTAACTTAAAGATCCTTTAATTTTATTCTGATAAAATTTAAATCTCAGTAGTATGGCACCGATTCTTGATTTTGATCAAAGATTCCGCTTAACACGGAGATTTCCCAATGCTACTAAGTAAGATGACTACCAAAGTGATTGCATTACTTCATACGGCGATCGCCGAAAATCCTTAAGAATTTAAACTTAGTCTAGCCATACCTATCAGTCACAATTCTAGCAAGGGTTCCTACCCAAAATAAAAATCCCCGAAAAGCTTATCAGGGAAGCCTCGGGGACAAAAAATAAATTTAGGATAAATCTAAATCTGGATTGCGATTAACTAATCTGGGGTGGGAACTGGTTTTTCCGGAGCTTCCCCCTTTTTGGCCCCTTCAAACACAGCCCGCAACCAAGGGGGAGCCACAAAGGTAGTAACAATGACCATTACGATGATGGCGGCATCGGTGGCAGGATCCAACGCTCCACTAGCGGCCCCTACCCCAGCAAAAACTAGACCCACTTCTCCCCGGGGAATCATGCCTACCCCGATCGCCAATTTGTTCAATTCCGACTTACCAAACAGGGTAAAACCAGTAACCACCTTACCCACGATCGCCACCAGGATTAAAAAGGCGGCAATAATCAAACCTTCTCGGTTAGCAGGTACGGCGGGGTTCAGCACACTGACATCGGTCTTGGCCCCCACACAGACAAAAAATACCGGCACAAAAAAGTCTGCCAGAGGCAAAATTTGTTCTTCTAAATCTTCCCGCTTTTCCGTTTCCGCCAGGATTAACCCCGCCGCAAAGGAACCCAAAATCGCCTCTAACTGCACAATTTGGGCAATGTAGGAAAGGATAAACGCCACACAAATGGATACCAACAGCAACTGACCCCTGGTTTTCATGCGGTTGACTAGGCTGACATAGAAGGGGCTGAGCAGGCGACCAATTAAAATTGAACCCACCACAAAACCGGTGGCACTAACGATCAAATAGATGATGTTGCTGATTTGGATTTCCCCAGTTTTTACCAAGCTACCCACCACCGCCAGCACAATAATGCCGAGGATATCGTCCAATACTGCTGCACCAATAATGATCTGCCCTTCATTGGAACTAAGGCGGTTGATCTCGGCCAACACCTTCGCAGTGATGCCAATACTGGTGGCCGTCAGGGCCGCCCCCGCAAAAATTGCTGGAATGGCCGCCACGCCAAAAATGGTCATCAAACCGATGGTGCCCAAACTAAAAGGAGTTACTACCCCCACCACCGCCACGATCGCCGCTTGGGGACCCACCCGAATCAGTTCCTTGAGGTTAGACTCCAAACCAATTTCAAATAGGAGAATAATTACCCCCAACTCGGAAATGACGGAAATCACTTCACTCTGGGCGCTAAAAACGGACTGGGCCGCTTCCGGGGATAAATCCGCCGACCCCATCAGCAGTTGAATAACTAGGGAATCTTCGGGGGCCAGACCTCCTTCGGGAAATAATAATAGTTTCAGGGCCGAAACCCCCACCAACACGCCCCCCACCAATTCTCCTAGCACTGGCGGCAGATTGAGTCGGAGACAAACTTCCCCGCCCAACTTACTAGCAAAATAGATCACCACCAGACTGAGGAGCACCCCAGCCAATACCAATGGGGCTATTTCCGTTTCTGTTTCTACGGCAGTGGCGATCATTGGCCACAGGGGAGGGAGCAATGGGTTCATAAACATTTACATTGGATGTCATCTCTAAGCAGGATAAGGCAAAAGCTCCCCAATTTTTAGTGGCGTAGGACTCTGAAAATACAATCCAAACCATTCACTGAGATAGATACTTTCACTGTAGACCAGGGGCAAAGGTCAATAGAAGTTGTTATTAACTATAATTCTGGTTTTTGAAATTTATTTGAAAAATTGAGGTGTGGCAGTTAAATTTCCCCCTTGTTTGAGTAGGGATTTTAGTGGGCCGATTGAGCGGGATGATCCTATCTTTAATTGACTTAAGTTTAGAACTAAAAAGACTGATCAAAGGCTGCTAGATAGATGATTTTAATTGTGTCAAACGTCCCTACCTCAAGATTGGAAAGGCATCTGTTGGCCTTGGATCACCATTTCTCCCCGGGGTTGACGGGCAGAAACTTCTTTTTCCTCTGTGACCATAACTTCCGAGGCAGACAACCATTTTTCAAAAGGAATCTCTAGTAAAACTTCCCCTTGGGCATTGGGCAGAAAAGAACGACAGGGCACTTTTTTCCCATCAATCACAGCCCAAAGTTGGTAAACCTTACCGTCCTTAATCGAGGGTACATCCCTTAGCACTAGTAGTGCAGAAGTGCTTTCTGCGCCCACAATTAAACTGCCCGTTGCTTGGGATTTAGCCTGGGTGGCCCGCAGGGTTAAAAAGTTTTTGTTGGGTTCCTGGAGCAGGTTGACCACCTGGCGATAGGCCGATAATTGTTCAGTTTGCTGTTGATCCCCTTGGGAATCAAGCACCTGTTGTAATGTCTGATTAGTTTGCTCAATGGTGGCTAATTGTTCCTGTAATCGATAATTTTGCCAGCTTAAACCGGCGATCGCCGTGGCCAGTACACCGCCCAAAGCTAGTTTTCCCCAGGTAAACTTGGGAGTCGATTTAATTACGGATGGAGAAAATCGATTAACCGGAGATTGGGAAAGCAATAGGGGCGGGGGCACATCGGCCGAGGATAGTCCCAAGGGCAAAAGGTTGAGAGTAGCCCGCAGTTGCTCAACTTCCTGCACTAAAGCCGGATTCTGGCTTAATAAATCCTCCACCTGGGCCTGCTCCGCCGGAGTTAAATCTTCTAGCACATAGCCTGCCAACAATTCCTGCAAGGCGATCGGGTTTAGGGATTCCATCGGTTTACTCCACAAGATCCTGTAATAAATTTTTCAGCTTTAATAACCCCTGACGGGAACGGGTTTTAACCGTACCAAGGGGAATGGCTAATTTTTGGGTAATTTCCGACTGACTCAGCCCTTCATAGTAAGCCAGCTCCAACACCTGCCTTTGGTTAGGGGGCAAAGTCTCCAAGGCCGATGCTACCCGTTGGGACAACTCGGACAAAGCAGCGTTTTCCATAGGTAAATTGGGAACATTCGTTAAGTGGTTGTGTTGACAGGCTTTTAACAGTCGCCCTCGGCTCTGACCCTGGCGAATTCGGTTCAAGGCCCGGGAACGGGTGAGGGTAAGCAAAAAATTGAGTAAATTTCCCCGTTGGGAGTTGTAGGGAGTGGTGGTCTCCAGGCTAAGGAAAATTTCCTGGGTTAAATCCTCCGCATCCTGGGAGCGCTGCAATATGCGTAGGGCTAAACGATAAACCACCGCACCGTAGCGGTTATAGAGAACTCCTAGGGCAAAGGAATCTCCCCGTTGCACCGCCGCCATAATTTCTCCGTCATCCTGCACCACGACTTGCATACTAGAAAAACCAACCCAGTCCTGTCAGCAGATAATATCCCCCTGCTAACATCAACAAGCCACTACCAAGTCCCGTAACCCAATGGGAGTTTTTTAGTAAAACCCGGCTCTGTTTGATCAGACCAGTGAACAGGCTAGCGAAGAAAATAACGGCGGTGTAACCCAAAGCATAGAAAACCATCGCCATCACACTTAAGCTCTGGGAACCTGTGGTGGAAGCCGCAGCTAACACGGCAAATAATACCGGACTGGCACAGGGAGAACTCACCAAAGCAAAGGTCATACCCACCCCCAGGGGCCCTGCCACAGGCAAATTAATTTGGGTTTTGGGTAGGGGTAAATGAACTAGTCCGGCAAAACTCAATCCCATGACCAGAATGATGGTACCGATCGCCACATGAACGTAGCCCTTAAAGTCCACAATGACGGCGGTGGCAAAGGCGGAGACCAAGCCAAATAAGCTGAGCACAATTACCGTACCTAAGACAAATAGGCTAGCTTTGCCCAGGGCTTGGCGGCGGGAAGTAACTTGCAGAGTGCCAATGTAGCTCAGATTCACCGGCAATAGGGCGAGGATACAGGGGGAAAAACTAGCAAGCAGTCCCCCCAGAAAAGCCAGAGGTAGCAATACCAGAGGATTGCCGGTGTTTTGCTGGTCAAACCATTGCTGGTAATGATTTTCAACCGCGGCAATGAAATGATCCAAGCCCGCTGTCAGGGAGGCCCATTGACTAGTGAGCACCACTAAGGACAGGGCTCCCAAAAATAAAATTAGGCAAAATGCCCAGGGGGCCATGGAGGAAAAGGAACGACGGGCACGATTTAACATGGCGATTTCAGAATTTGGTCAACGAGGAGCGAAGCAGAGGCTGGCCAAACCGCCTTCGCCCCGGTGGGGAGGAAATATTTTGATAAAACCTCCAAGATTGCTAGAGCTTAAGTGGCCCCGGGTCGGAAAATGGACAAAATTATGGAAAAAGAAACGGGGCAGTTTAGAGATCACAGCCCCTAGAGTCAACTATTTTTTCGCCATTCTGGAAATTTCCCCATCAATTACCTTGGCGTAGTCCCCAGCATTGGCATTTTTACGAAATTGCTGGATGACCATCCCTGTGGCGGGATCAATGATGGCAACGGTGGCGGTTTGGGTTTTATTGGCTTCAAAGAAGGTCGTTAACCCCAATTGCTTGGCTTTGGCTTCCGCCGCTTTGGTTGTGTTTTTGTCTGAAACATCCAGCACCACAAAGTTCACTTTGCCCTGGTACTGCTTCTTCAACTGACTAAGGGTGGGAGCAATGGTCTGACAGCCGGGGCACCAAGTGGCATAGATATCCACCACCACGGGCTTGCCTTGGAGGGAAGGGGACAGGGCTTTTGGGGCCTGGGTCTGCATCATTTGGGCAACGCTGACTTGGGGAGAGGAAAAACTCACCGAAGCCACGCCGAGGGCACCACCAAGGAAGGCGATCGCCAAAGTAGATGTTAAAAAGGAGCGGGTAGTTTTCACAGAAAGTGCCTCAATGGAAGGTTCACTTTCTATACACCTCTGACCCAGCTTTTGGATTTATTGGATTTATTTAATTAACCGAAACGACCACTGACATAATCCCGAGTCGATTCCTTGAGCGGATTTTGGAAAATTTCTTCCGTGGGACCATACTCCACCAAACTACCGACTTTGGCTCCTCTGTCTACCGATTCCACATTGAAAAATGCGGTGTAGTCCGACACCCGGGACGCCTGTTGCATGTTGTGGGTCACAATCACAATGGTGAATTGCTCTTTGAGCTCATGCATTAACCCTTCAATCTTCAAGGTAGAAATGGGGTCGAGGGCCGAACAAGGTTCATCCATCAAAATTACTTCCGGCTGAACGGCGATCGCCCGGGCAATGCAGAGCCGTTGTTGCTGACCACCGGAGAGGGAAAAGCCACTGGCTTTCAATTTATCTTTCACTTCGTCCCAGAGGGCGGCCCGACGCAGGGAAGTTTCCACCAATTCGTCCATATCCCCTTGGAAATTGTTTAGCTTAGCTCCCCAGGCAATGTTTTCGTAAATTGACTTGGGAAAAGGATTGGCTTTCTGAAATACCATGCCAATGGAACAGCGTAAACCCACCGGATCAACGCTGGGGGCATAAATATCCGAACCGTGGTAGGTAATGCGTCCCTCCACCCTGGCGATGGAAACCAAATCATTCATGCGATTGAAGCAACGGAGCAGGGTGCTCTTACCACAACCGGAGGGACCAATAAAAGCCACCACCCGTCTTTCGGGAATGGAAATATTGCAATCTTTGACTGCAAGGTGGGAACCGTAATAAACGTTAACGCCCTGGGCTTCTAACACCCCCTTCGTGGCCACGCCGTTGGAAACTACCATAACTAATATCCTCTTGAAAATTTAAAAATAATTGGTTACTAATAACGGAAAAGCTTGGGTTGTTCTAGGCCGAGGGACTTCCCAGGTTCGACAGAGTAAAACAGAGAGAACCATTTAACCAAAGCGCCCACTGACATAGTCCTTGGTTTCCTGTTCCTGGGGGTCACCAAACACCTTGCCAGTTCGGTCAAATTCCACCAGATAGCCCACTTTATTGCCTTTGTCCGTGGCTTCTGCGTTATAAAAAGCAGTGTAATCCGCCACCCTGGTGGCCTGTTGCATATTGTGGGTAACGATGATGATGGTGTAGTTTTCCTTCAACTCATTCATCAACTCTTCCACTTTCAGGGTAGAAATGGGGTCTAGCGCTGAGCAGGGTTCATCCATTAACAATACTTCCGGTTGCATGGCGATCGCCCGGGCGATGCAAAGTCGTTGTTGCTGACCACCGGAAAGGGAAAAACCACTGGCTTTTAATTTATCTTTCACTTCGTCCCAGAGGGCGGCCCGTCGGAGGGAATCTTCCGCCAACTCTTCCAAATTGCCTTTGTAGCCATTGACCCTGGCACCGTACACCACGTTATCGAAAATGGTTTTTGGGAAAGGATTAGGCTTTTGGAAAACCATGCCAATATATTTCCGCACCGCAGTGACATCGATATTAGGCGAGTAGAGGTCTTGGCTATGGTAAAGAACCTTGCCCTCTAGTCGGAAACTTTCAATCAGGTCATTCAAACGGTTAAAGCAACGCAAAATGGTACTTTTTCCGCAACCGGAGGGGCCAATGAAGGCAGTGATTTTATTTTTAGGAATAGTCAGGGAAACGTCCCGCACTGCCCGGTGACTACCGTAATAAATATCTAGGTTCTGGGTAGTAAAGACGGGGATGGTTTCAGTTAATGGTTGCGCCGGGGATTCGTTCATGGGGGATTCCTCATTCAATTAGTATCTAATAAGCCTTCTTCCGGGTAAAGAAGCGGGCGGTGATGTTGGTAATTAGCACTAGAAACACCAGCAATAACGAAGCCGCCCAGGCCAATTCCTGTTGGGATTTGTAGGGCACCGACGCAAAGTTATAAACCAACACAGCCAGGGTGGCGATGGGTTCCTTCAGCCCCCGGGGCCAGAAGTTGGAGTACAAAGCAGTGAAAATTAGGGGAGCCGTTTCTCCAGCAGCCCTGGCGATCGCCAATGTGACCCCGGTAATGATGGAAGAAAGGGCAGCGGGCAAAACCACAAATAAAACAGTTTGGTATTTGTAAGCCCCTACCCCCAGGGCAGCCCAGCGAATATCCTGGGGCACAATCTGTAAAGCTTCATCGGTGGTGCGGATAATGGTGGGCAACATCAACACCGCTAGGGCAACCCCCCCCGCAATGGCCGAAAAACCAAATAGTCCTGAAGAAACCAAAGCACCGTAGGCAAATACCCCCGCAATGATGGAAGGAATACCGCTCAACAGGTTAGTGGCAAAACGCACCGCCCGGGCCACTTGGTTATCGCCGCTGAATTCGGAAAGGTACACCGCACTCAAAACCCCAATGGGCACTGCAATCACCGTGGCGATCGCCACCACAATGAAAGTCCCAATAATGGCGTTACCTACCCCACCACCGGCCAAACCAGGAGCCGGAGGTAGTTTGAGAAAAAGGTTGAGGTTAAGGCTGCGGAAACCCTGAATGGCAACAAAAATCAGCACCGCAAACAGGGGAATAACGGTAGCCAATAGACAGGCCACCGACACGGCAGTCATGGAGTAACCAAAGATAGCTCTCAGGTCAGATTTCTTCTTTTGGAGGTTAACGGCGGTCATGGGTTTGGGGGGCCAGGGCCTAGGAGAATAAGCAAAAATATAGGTTTGGGAAGAGTTTGAGAGTTCGAGATTCGTCTTTTAAACTGACTGGCTCAATCCAGAGCTTTGATTTAAATTTCGCCCGTAATTGGCAAGTCAGGGAAACAACTCAAACAGCCCCTAAGTAAAAATAATTGCAGCAAAAACTAATATTTAGCTTTGACTTTGTTCACAATCAGTTCTGCCAAAATATTGACAATGAAAGTAAGAACAATCAGCACAAAACCGGCATACATCAACGCCGAAACCTGCATCCCCGAAGCTTCAGCAAACTGGTTAGCTAGTAGGGAAGCAATGGTGTTGGCAGGATTCAATAAAGACCAACTCAGACGGTTAGAGTTACCAATGATCATGGTCACGGCCATCGTTTCCCCCATGGCCCTTCCTAATGCCAGCATAATCCCCCCGACAATGCCGGAGAAAGCGGCGGGAATCAACACCCGAAAAATGGTTTCCCACCGGGTAGCCCCCAGTCCCAAGGAAGCTTGCCGTAATTCCGGCGGTAAGGAAGCCAAAGAATCCCTGGCGATCGCCGTAATGATGGGCAAAATCATAATGGCCAAAACAATACTGGCGGGTAACATACCGGGGCCAGCGGGCGGGGTGCTAAAGAGGGGAATCCAACCAAAATATTCGTTTAACCACATCCCCATCGGTCTGATTAGGGGAATAATGACGAAAATGCCCCATAATCCATAGACCACACTGGGAATAGCCGCCAGCAACTCCACCATAAAGGTGAGTACAGTGCGGATCTTAGCGGGAATGAAATCCTCACTTAAAAACAACGCCGTACCGATGCCCAGGGGAATAGCCAGCAGTAAAGCCAAGCCAGAGTTGACCAACGTGCCCACCATAATGGCCAGGATCCCATACTGGCTGGTAACAGGGTTCCAAGTATTATTAGTGATAAAGCCGAGACCGAAAGTTTTAATCGCCGGCACTGATTGGAGGAAAATTAGGATGGCGATCGCCAACAAAATCAGCCCAATACTGACGGCAAAGGCTAAAGTTAAATACTTAAATCCCTTCTCCAAATTTTTTTCAAGATCGGAGCGGGAAGCCAGGGACTTGGTCCGGGAATAGGGCGCAGTGGTCATGGAAAGATGGGGAATTAGGAAAGGCAAATGGGAAGGAAGATCAATGGCGATCGCCTCCCCACTCAGATATTTGCGACTGAACTATTTCAAGGTAATTGTGTAATCCGGGGAAAGTTTGTCGGCGGCGGCGGCTACTTTTTCCCGCACATTTTGAGGTAAAGGTACATAGCCCAAAGTGGGGGCCATGGTCTGACCTTCATTCAAACCAAACTCCACCATTGCTTCCATGCCCTTGGCTTTTTCTGGGTCACTGTATGTGGGGTAAACCAACATCCAGGTGTAGGTCACGATGGGATAGGACTCAGCCCCAGAGGGGTTAGTGATGAATTCCCGCAGGTTTTCCGGCAGTTCCACTGCAGCCAGGGTGGCCGAAGCATTTTCATCGGTGGGGGTAACGAACTGTCCATCCTTGTTCTGGAGGCTGGCCATGGTCAAGTTATTGTTGCTGGCATAGCCATACTCAACATAACCAATAGCCCCCTCATTTTGCTGAAGAGCAGCGGTCACACCTTCGTTACCCTTACCACCGATGAATTTACCTTTACTGGTGGGCCACTCAACGGTTTTACCTTCGCCGATGGTCTCTTTGAATTCAGGACTCATGGCGGCCAAGTTCATGGTGAATACTCCCGTTGTGCCGCTACCGTCGGAACGATGCACCACCGTGATAGGGCGATCGGGCAAGGTCAAATCGGGATTATCCGCCACTAGTTTGGGGTCATTCCAGTTGGTAATATTGCCCAACATAATGCCCGCCAAGGCTTCCTGGGATAACTTCAATCCTTCCACCCCAGGCAAGTTGTAGGCCATAACAATGCTACCAGCGGTCATGGGTAACATCATTACCTCACCATTAACCTTGGCAATCTCTTCATCGTCCATGGCCACGTCACTGGCACCAAAATCCACGGTTTTGGCCATAAATTGCTCAACCCCCGCACCGCTACCCACGGATTGATAGTTGACTTCCAGATTGGGTACGGCTTGATTGAGGGCCACAAACCAGCCTTGGTAAAGGGGAGCGGGAAAAGTTGCACCGGCACCGGTCAAGGAAACTTTACTGGCAAAGGCATCTGCGGCAGTAGAATCGCCACCACCGGTTTGGGCTGTGTCACCACCACCACCACCGCCACCACAGGCTGCCAGACCAACAGTTAGTGCCAGGATAGAAGCTGTGGGCACTAAATGCTTGGACAACTTTTTAATCTGCTTGAAAGTAGTCATTGATGTGTTCTCGACGCGGATTTGTATAATCTGGCTAAACAGTTGCTAATGATACAGTCATTAAGCCAGACCATGGTAAAGGGAAGGTTAAGGTCTATGGAATTGGGATTTTCTTGCTGAGAATCCCCAATACTTGCCCCTTGAGAAAGTGTTTGGAAAGTTCTGTTTTGGCTGTTCAATCCCCCCTAGCCCCCTTTGGAAGGGGGAAACTGTTACACAAGTCCCTCTTTTTAAACCAGAGCTTTAGTGAGGAGATTTAGGGGGATAAATCCTTTGATTTTGACTTTTCAAACAAACTCTGACGGCTTCGCCCCTTGTTTATTATTCAAAGGAGGCTTGTTTCTTTAACAACTCACCAATGGTCAGGTCCATAACACTTTCGCCACCGAAGACCGTGCCAACTTCCCCTTTGTTGAAGCTAATTTTGCCTAGATTATAGGCTTCCTCGGGCAAGGGAATATAACCAACCTTGGTGGCAGTGGCAGAGGCGTTGGCCAGATAAAAATCGACAAATTCCCGTAGGGCAGGATTATCTTGGGCTTTGGTTGCGTTGACGTAGATAAATAAAGGGCGGGACAGGGGTTGATACTCAGATTTTTCCACCGTTTCTCGGGAAGGCAGCACTGGTCCTCTACCGTTATCGACCCCAATGGCTTTCAAGTCAGCAATACGACCTTCGTAGTAGGCAAAGCCAAAATAGCCTAGGGAATAAAGGTCTTGGACAACTCCCTGCACCAAAATTTCATCGTCTTCACTTTTTAGGGTATCGAGACGACTAGCTCCAGCTTGACCAACGATCGCCTCGGTGAAGTAATCAAAGGTGCCAGAATCCTCACCGGGGGAGTAGAGGTTAATAGGTTGGTCGGGAAATTCGGGTCGGACTTGGTTCCAGCGGGTCAAGGTTTTTTCGGCGGCAGGTTCCCAAATGCGCTTTAGCTCTTCGACAGTCAAACTTTTCAGCCAGTTATTTTTGGGATTGCTGACCACAGTAATGGCATCAAAGGCAATGGGCAATTCCACATACCGCACCTGGTTGTCATTACATAATTTCATTTCCTGCTTGTTGATGGGGCGGGATGCGTCAGCAATGTCTGTTTTACCCTCGCAAAATAGCTTAAAACCACCGCTGGTTCCGGAAAATTCCACATCAATGTCGACCCCTTTCTTGCCCCCAGAGAAATCTGCAACAATCGCCTCGGTAATGGGATAAACCGTACTCGAACCATTAATGGCGATCGATTGACTGGTCTGGGATGGTGTACAGGCAGAAATTCCCAACAAGAGCAAAGCCATAGGGACAATGCCCCGGCTCAATCGACTTAAATCAAACATTTTTACTTCTCCGCCCCCAGGGTGGTCGATTGTGATTAGCCGTTGACGGTAGCTTTAGGGCATCTATCAACATTTTTGTATATTAAAGTCGCCCTGGCTGGTTGAAGGTTAAGCCCTAGTAAAGGTTTGGTTAAAGGGCTGGAGAGGTTGATCGTGCCGTATTTTTCGTCCCTGACATTTGTAAACCAAGGGATATATTCTTCGAGCCGTAATTCCAGTTTTTCAGGAAAAATTAATGGGACGGGAATCCATGAACAATGCCACAACGTCTGCCCAGGGGACTTTTTGCCCCGATTAACCTAGACTTGAGAAAAAAGCTGATTTTTGTGACTATGGCGACCTTTTCCTCCCTCGAAATTTTTAACCCCCATCTTTCGGCCATGGCCTTGGGGGCAGATTTCCATTGGCAGACCCAGGGAGAAAAGGGCCATCTGGCTTTGACTTTAACTCCCAAAGCTGATGGTCAATGGTTGTCACTGTTGGGAGGAAAACTACGCTTTTGGCTACGGGGCCTAGGTTTAACAGTCCAGGCTGAAGGTGCGACCACTGACCATGGGCAAAAATTTTTTAATGTGGGGGAGATAATTTTCCCGTCAGAAGCTGTTTCTCCCCAAACTGTAAATGTTGAACTTGCCCTAACTGGACAATGGGCCCGACTCCAGGCAGAAGTTAAAGCAGAAGCTCGGCAGGTGGTGATCGCCGAAACCCAAGGCCTGTGGCCGCCGGATTTGAGTCCGAACCAATTGGCCATTGCCGATCGCCTGCTAGCAAAATTTTTGGCAGAAGTTTACTTAATGCCGGCCCTTTGTTGGGGTCAATGGCTCCTGAGCAAATCGGGGGACTCTGACCTGCAAATTCCCTGGCAACCCCTCCATGGGAACTCGGAATCCAATACTTCTCCTTCTTCTGCAATTGCCCGACCATTAGGCGATCGCCTGCAGTTAATTATCGATTCCCCCCAGTTAGATTGCCTTGCCCTGGGGAAGTTAGTCGGTTTGGACCCGCAACGGGATTTAGCTGGAGGCAAATTTGTGGGTGCTAACCTCAACAGCATTGACCTTAGTAATGGCCAACTGATGGACAGCAATTTCCGGGGAGCTATTCTGACCGACAGCGATTTGAGTAATGCCGATCTCCGCCGGTCCAATTTTCGGGGTGCAGACCTGAGTGGCGCTTACCTAGAAGGGGCTAATCTCAGCCAAGTTGATTTTCGTAAAAGTAGTTTAGCCCTAGCAACTTTAATCGGCACAGACCTACGGGAAGCGGATTTGCGGGGAGCCACTCTCCAAAACGTCAATTTCAGTGGCGCAAAGGTGGAAAATCTCAGTTTTGGTGACAATCCGGGGTTAGCTCCCAGTCAGGAAGCTTGGTTACTGGAAAATGGTGCCCAGTTAGCTTCCGAATCGGTGCAGGAAATGTTACGCTGATAGCTGGTGCGAATTCTTTTCGCAAGATGAAAGGGTAAAGGGTCAGCCCAAGTCTGTCTTGGACACGTAGCTCAGTGGATAGAGCATCAGGTTCCGGTCCTGAGGGTCGGGGGTTCGAATCCCTCCGTGTTCGTCTAGTTCCATTACCTTTCATAAACCTTTGTGTCCCCAAGCAGTGTGATATGATCGGGAGTGCTCAATTTTTAGACTAAAGAAATAAAGTTAAACCCCGATGGCAAAAAAATCCATGATCGAGCGGGATAAGCGTCGTAGCCGCTTGGTAGCAAAGTATGCTGCTAAACGGGAAGCGCTCAAAGAAGAATTCCGTCAAGCTGAAACCCTAGAAGACAAATTAGCTGTTCACCAAAAATTGCAGGATTTACCCCGCAATAGCGCCCCCAACCGTCGCCGTAACCGCTGTCAGGTTACAGGTCGTCCCCGTTCCTACTACCGTGACTTTGGCCTTTGCCGCAATGTTTTACGGGAATGGGCCCACCAGGGTCTTTTGCCCGGTGTAACCAAGTCTAGCTGGTAATATTGCCCAGTTCTGGCTGTGAGTGATCGAGGCTTTGATTGCTTGCTTCCTGTAGGGAAACTCGAACCCCTAATCATAGTTGCTGGAGTCTGACCCACTAGCATTTGTAATTCAATATGACCAATTTCCCCCAAAACCTAGGTTAATGGGGGATTTTTACTGGCTGAGTTAAACCAATTACAGATTATTTAACCGACGACGTAGGTCGTCCAATTCCTGGTCAATCACCGCATCATCTTGGCTGGCATTATTAGCTGGTACTGAGGAATCAACAGGAGCTGCTTCGAGTTGGGGCGTAGCGGCAGAGGTTCCCGGTAATGCACCACCGGCCATGGACGCTTTGAGGGCGGCCAACTCGTCTTCTACCCCACTGCTGGCTTCCAACTGGGCAAACTGGTTCTCGATGCCAAAGCCGGCTAACTCCCCTGCCGCTTGGGAAGTGGCTTCCATATCCAGTACTTTGTTTTCCATCCGTTCAAAAGCACTAGTAGCACTGCTAGTACCTAAGCCCCCGAGGGTTTGCTGCAGTTCAGCATTAGCCTTGGCCGCTTTGGCCCTGGCCTGCAACATATTTTTCTTGGTTTTAGCTTCGGAAATTTTTGCTTCTAGGGCCGCGAGGTTGCGACGGAGATTCTCCGACATGGTCCTCTGTTGGGCTAGCTGGGTTTGGTACGCCGCCGCCGTATCTGTCAGACTTTTTTTGCGGGCCAGGGCTTCCCTAGCCAAATTTTCTTCCCCATTGGTGAGGGCTAATTTTGCCCGGTCTTCCCATTTCTTGGCTTCCTGGGTGTCTTGGTTAAGACGTTGCTCTGTTCGTTTTTCTTCGGCGATCGTGCGGGCAACGGCTTGGCGGAGTTGCACCAGGTCTTCCTGCATATCGATCACGGCCTGTTCCAGCACTTTTTCTGGATCTTCAGCTTTACTGACGAGGTCGTTGAGGTTAGCCCGGACGACGCGGCCTAAACGGTCAAATAATCCCATGTCTTACTTATCCTCTCAAAATCGCTGGGGGTTAACGAATGGGGGTCTGTACAGAAGTCCGCATAAGGGGGACTAAGGAGTTGGCCCTATGTTGATCCAGTGTAAACCAAGCCCGCAGACACTAGACAGCCTTGGAGTCGGTTTTAGTGGCTTTCGCCATGGTGCCCTACCCTACAATGGAAACACAGGTAGTCCAATCGAGATTCGATTGTGGAGGCATAGCGTTATGGCAAGTCTATTTAAAATTTTGCGCTCCCTTGCCATTCCGGCGGTGATTGCTGGTCTGGCCTTTATCAGCATCGGTGATATGTTTTTGCCCGATCCCTGGGCTAGTTATAGCAAAAACACCAGGGAACAAATTAATCAAAAATTATTGGGGGCAGCCCCCAAACCGAATATCAAAAAACCCAGTGAAATGAGGGAAAAACAACTTGAACAGTTAAAGTAGTTGGGCTTGGGCTTAATTGCTATTCCTAGTCTGCCGACAAGATTTTGCCCTACCCGCCGAATCCTTTCGTTATCCTTCCCTACCCGTAACCTATTTTTCCATGGCGATCGCCAAATTACCCCATCAAATTCTGCCCAACCTGTATCGTTTTGCACCCAATCGGGACACCCTGGGGGGAACAGCCTATTTATTAATCACTGGGGAGGGCAATGTGTTGATCGATTGTCCGGCTTGGCATGAAGACAATGAAGCATGGTTGGGGGAACAAGGCCCGGTGCGTTGGCTATGTCTGACCCATCGAGATGGCCATGGCCCCAAAGTGAAAACAATCCAGGAAAAGTTAGGCTGTCAGGTGGTGGTACAGGAACAGGAGGCTTACCTTTTGCCCGGAGTAAGGATATGTCGTTTTCGGGAACAATTGGCGATCGCCCCGTTCCTCACGGCCATCTGGACTCCCGGTTATTCCCCCGGCGCTAGTTGCCATTACTGGGGAGAGAACGGCGGTATTCTTTTCACTGGCCGTCATTTACTGCCCGATGGGGAAGGTAATCTAAGGGCCATTAAGCAGGCTAAAACATTCCACTGGCCCCGTCAGCAAGCCAGTGTGGAAAAAATTCATCGCTATTTGGATGAAAAAAATCTGCCCCTCAGAGCGGTTTGCCCAGGGGGAAATGTGGGTTATTTGCGGGGAGAAGATTGGTGCTTAAATCCGAGGGAAGCACTGGAGTCAATGCTCAGGGAGTTTCAGGCAAAAGTCTAACGGCAGTTAAGACCATGTAAGCCCCCAATCAAACTGGGGAGGTGGCATTTGCCTAAATCCAAATCTCCCCTTCCCCGCAAAACTTGAGTGACTAGGACTAGGGTTAAACGGCCTGGGGTTGTTGCTGGGGCTGGAACTGGAAGAGGGAATAAACCACGTTGCGGCGGATATCGATCATCATTTCCAGGAACATTTCATAACCCTCCTGTTTATATTCAATCAGGGGATCTTTTTGTCCATAGCCCCGTAAACCGATGGATTCCCGGAGAGCTTCCATGGACTGGAGATGCTCCCGCCAGAGATTGTCGATCTGTTGGAGGATAAAATACCGTTCCGCCTCCCGCATTAGTCCCGGACGCACCTTATCTACCTGGGTTTCCTTCAGATCATAGGCTTTGCGGACTTCTTCGTGGAAGAAGGTTTTCATTTCCCACACGGTCATATCCCCCAAATCTTCCACCGTTAGGTCTTCGAGTAAATAAACGAACTGCTTAGCCTTGTCGAGCATATTTTCCACGTCCCATTCCTCCGGGGGCAATTCCGGGTTGACGTATGCATCGACAATTTCATCCATGGTTTTTTCGGCATAAACTAGCACCTGCTCTTTTAAATCCAAACCTTCCAGCACCCGCCGCCGCTCTGCATAGATAGCTTTCCGCTGATTATTCATCACCTCGTCATACTCAAACACCTGCTTACGGATGTCATAGTAATAGGTTTCCACCTTCTTCTGGGCTCCTTCTAGGGAACCAGTGAGCATTTTGGATTCAATAGGCATATCTTCTTCCACCCGGAACATATTCATTAGTCCCGCCACCCGATCGCCGCCGAAGATGCGGAGTAAGTTATCTTCCAAACTGAGGAAAAAGCGCGTGGAACCTGGGTCCCCTTGGCGACCAGCCCGCCCCCGTAGTTGGTTATCCACCCGACGGGATTCATGGCGTTCCGTACCAATGACGTGCAGTCCCCCCAACTCAATCACTTCTTTATGTTCTGCTGAGGTCAGCACCTCATATTCCTGACGAATTTGGTTATACACTTCCCGCAGTTTCAGAATCACAGGATCATCGGTGGGGCCCTTCTCCGAGGCGATCGCCAACTTGTCTTCTGCTTCCAGTTCCGTCAAACTTTGCAGACCGTACTGATCCACCGCAAATTTGACAGCCTTTTTGAGCAAATCTTCTGTTTCCTGGCTAATGTTAGTGGGGTAAATGTCCGGCGATACTTGCCAGGTTTTCACCTTTTTTTTGCCATTTTGATTGCCAAACCCCTGGGGTTTTTCTCGGCCACTGACCCAACCTGTTACCCCAGCCCCCAGTTCGTCATCTTCCGGGCGGACAATTTTCGGCATTAAATATTCCCGCACTTTCAGGCGAGCCATATAGTCCGAGTTCCCCCCCAAAATAATATCCGTACCCCGACCAGCCATGTTGGTGGCAATGGTTACCGCCCCTTTGCGTCCTGCCTGGGCCACAATTTCCGATTCCCTTTCCACATTCTCCGGCCGAGCATTGAGCAAATTATGGTGAATGCCGCTGGACTGCAACAGTCGGGAAATAACTTCTGATTTTTCCACGCTAGTAGTACCCACCAGGATGGGACGACCCTGTTGGTGCAATTCTTCGCATTCCAATGCTACCGCTTTCCACTTTGCTTCTTCGTTTTTATAGACCACATCGGGCCAATCCTGGCGGCTGGAAGGACGGTTAGTAGGGGTAATGGTTACCTGGAGGTTATAAACCTTTTCCAGTTCCGTTTCTTCCGTTTTGGCTGTCCCCGTCATGCCGGAAAGTTTGGGGTAAAGCAGAAAGAAATTTTGGTAAGTAATAGTGGCCAAAGTTTGACTTTCCTTTTGGATCTCCACCCGCTCCTTAGCTTCGATCGCCTGGTGCAAACCGTCACTCCAACGGCGACCGACCATAATCCGACCGGTGAATTCATCCACAATCACCACTTCCCCATTACGAACAATGTAATTCACATCTTTGAGGAATAATTCCTTCGCTTTGATGGCATTGAAAATGTAGTGAGCCCAGGGATCATTCTTGTCGAATAAATCTGTAGTTTGTAACAATTGTTCCGCCTTCTCAAAGCCTTCATCGGTCATGAGCACGTTACGCTGTTTTTCATCCACTTCATAATGGATCTCCGGCTCCAACTGGGCGGCAATGTCCGACGCTTGCAAATATTTCTCTGTGGGGCGCTCCACTTGACCAGAAATGATCAAAGGAGTACGGGCTTCATCAATTAAAATCGAGTCAACTTCGTCAATAATGCAAAAATTAAAGGGGCGCTGTACCACTTCAATCATGGCGGTGGACATGTTGTCCCGTAAATAGTCAAACCCTAGTTCGCTGTTGGTGGTGTAGGTAATATCGCAGGCGTAATTCTTTTTCCTTTCCTCAGGATTCATGCCGGATTGTACTAGACCCACCGTTAAGCCCAAAAAGCGATGGATTTGCCCCATCCATTCCGCATCCCGCCGGGCCAGGTAATCGTTCACCGTCACCACATGGACGCCTTTGCCCGTTAAACCGTTCAGATAGGAAGGCAGAGTGGCCACCAGGGTTTTTCCTTCCCCAGTTTTCATTTCCGCAATTTGCCCTTTGTGGAGAATAATGCCCCCCAACAGTTGCACGTCAAAGTGACGCATACCCAACACCCGTTTCCCCGCTTCCCGCACCACGGCAAAGGCTTCTGGCAAAATTTCGTCTAGGATTTCTTCTGTTTCCGCATCGCTGCGGGCCTTATCCAACGCTTCCCGAAATTCGACGGTTTTATACTTCAACTCATCGTCAGACAGCTTTTCAATGTCCTCTTCATAGAGGTTGACCTCCGCCACGTAGGGTTGAAACTTTTTCAGTTTGCGGGTATTGGGATCACCAAAGAGGGCTTTTAACATGGGACTTGGGATAGGGAACCGATGGGCAGTCTAACTGGGGAATTGAACGGTCAGGCGATCGCCATTCTCTGGCTTTTTTGGGCACAGGAGTTAGCAATCCTTCAACGACTTATCTTAACATTCCGTATCGTTCCGGTCGGTAGGGGAATTCAATCCCGTCAGTGACTAGTGGTTGATCTGCAAATCCGAGTCCTATGCAATCTTGGTCCACCAGGAAACCACAGCAAATAGATAGAATAAAAGCCCACCAATCAACGTCACTGTTTTCTCAGAAATACGCCCTGCCACAAATTTTCCTCCCATCACCGCAATCACCGCACAGATGGTATGGCCAAGAATGGCACCCGCCGACACTCCCCAGGCATTATTAGACGCTGCTAAAGCAATGGTTGCAATCTGGGTGCGATCGCCCCATTCCGCCACAAAGGTGAGGGCAAAGCTTTCCACCACAATGCCCCATCCCCGGGGCACGATTTTTAACTTTTTCTCGCCGGAGGCAATGGCTTTTTCTGCATCTTCCATTTCCTCCAGATTTGCCGTGGCTTTCATCCGCTGAGCGTCCCACAATAGTTTTGTGCCAAAAATTAAGAAAAGAGCTACCTCGGCATAGTTGATGTATCTAGTGGGCAAAAAGGTAAGAATTTGTCCCATTAATACTGACAAAATAGTCATCGCCGCCAATCCTCCCACTACACCGACTAACACCCAACGGCGGGGATAGCGCATGGCCAAAATCATGGCAATAAAAAAAGTTTTATCCCCTAATTCCGAAACAGTTATCAACAATAATCCGGCAGTAAAAGCGGTCAGCATAGATCAGCCAGGAACAGAGCAACGCAGTAAACACCTGCCTAATTTATCATGATCTAGGTTATTTCTCTTTAAATAAACTCAATTTTTTCACCAACTATTTAGCCCACATTAATTCATATTCTATTCATTTTATCTTCATTTTTATTTCATTGTTTTTTGAGTTGCTGTTTAGTATTGACATAAAATAAAATTCTGTTGGTCAATTTATTTGAACTATAAACACTTAGTCTTTTATGCACTCTACTCGTATTGATGTATGTTTGCGAGGCGATCAGATCTAAAAGTCTGTTCAGAAAGTTGAGTTTTGGCTGTTTAATCCTCCCTTGGAAAGGGGGTAACTGTCACAAAAGTCGCCCTTTTTAAGCCAGAGCTTTAGTGAGGAGATTTAGGAGGATAAATACCTAGCCTGGCACGTTTCAAACACTTTCTAAACGATCAAACCTAGTCCCACCAAAGGGCTACCCCTTGGTCTTGGCGCAGGGCATTTTGCAGGATGGTTAACCCAAAGTCGGGATCATCCCAATCCACTCCCTCTAGCAGGTTTTGCAAATCGGGGGGGATTTCTTCGCCAGCTTCCTTGCCCATCGCGAGAATATCATCAAAACAACCAAATCCCTGGTCAATGACATCGGGGCAGAACTCGTAAATTTCCTCGGCTAGGGCTTTCAAATCCGTGGGTAAGTTCTCAAAGCGGACTATGAGGCTATCAAAGCTCACTTCACCGATTTCAATGCTATATTGCCCATCCCATTGCTGAAGCTTAGCAATCAAATCTTCTGTGGTGATGTCGTAGTTAATGCCGTTGGTTTGTTGCTCAATAATTGCCGTTGGATCAAACATAAAATAAACGAATTTTTTGACTACGCCTTAACTTTCCTTCCAAGGTAGCAGGGGATTGGGGGGAGTCAACCCTAGGTGTTCATAGGCGGCGGTGGTGGCAATGCGGCCTCGACTGGTGCGGGCCAGGTAACCAATTTGTAGCAGGTAGGGTTCGTACACTTCCTCAATGGTTTTGGCATCTTCCCCTGTGGCAGCGGCGATCGCCTCTAGGCCGGTGGGACCACCCTGGAATTGTTCAATTAAAGTTTGTAAAACTAAGCGGTCTGTCCAATCCAAACCCCGTTTGTCCACTTGGTATAAATCCAATGCTTCCGACGCAAGGGCAGGGTCAATTTCCGGCTGTTGTTTCACCTGGGCGTAATCCCTTACCCTTTTCAGTAAACGGTTGGCAATGCGGGGAGTGCCCCTGGCTCTCATGGCGATCGCCTCGGCCCCTGTGGGGGAAATAGATACGGATAAAATACCAGCGGTGCGGAGGATAATTTGCTGCAACTCATCAACCTCGTAAAATCTCAATCTTTGAATTAAGCCAAACCGATCCCGCAGCGGCGAAGTCAAAGAACCTACTTTGGTGGTGGCCCCCACAAGGGTAAAGCGGGCTAACTTTAAACTGCGGACTTTGGCGCTTTGGCCTTTGCCCATGGTGATGTCCAAACGAAAATCCTCCATGGCAGGGTAGAGCAATTCCTCGGTTAGGCGATTTAAACGGTGAATTTCGTCGATAAACAAAATATCCCCCGGTTGCAGAGCCAATAGTAGCCCCGTAATATCCCTGGGACGTTCTAACGCCGGAGCCGCAGTAATTTTGCAACGTACCTGCATTTCCTCCGCCAAAATTAGAGCTAGGGTGGTTTTGCCCAACCCCGGTGGGCCGTATAACAGCAGATGGTCGATCGCCTCTTGCCTACCTTGGGCCGCTTGGATAGCAATGCGTAACACTTCCTTGAGATCCCGTTGGCCAATGTAATCCGCTAACCGTTGGGGCCTGAGGAATGCCTCTTGCTGTTCTAACTCTGGGCTGGTATTGCGTTCCTGGGGAATGACTTCCGGGGAAAGGAGATCGGATTTAACGTTGGGAGAAAGATTATTGTTGCCGGAACGTTTAATGGCCATGGCGCAGGGAAAAGGAAAGGCTCAGCTTGAGTCGGTTCTAGTCAGTATCCCCCCATCCTACATTGGCGATCGCCGCCGGGTTGTTCGGAACATCCCAGCAAAAAAGCCTCCAGCCCTCGATAATCCGCTAACCTGAAATTAGGTACTTCTCCCCCATTTACCCAAGGCGTTAAAGCATTCAGGGGTTGATTTTTTAAGGTTATGCAAACAACCAGTGACGTTCTCATTATTGGCGGTGGCATCATCGGTTTGGCGATCGCCGTAGAACTGAAATTAAACCAAAAGCGGTTGCAGGTCACAGTGCTGAGTCGGGATTTTGCCCAGGCAGCTAGCCATGCGGCGGCGGGAATGTTAGCTCCCCATGCGGAACAGATCGCCCCAGGCCCCATGCTGGATCTATGTTTGGCTTCCCGCTGGCGTTACGGGGAATGGGTGGAAAAACTGGAACAGTTAACGGGTATGGAAACGGGTTATAACCCCTGTGGCATCCTTTCCCCCATGTTTGAAGCGCCCCAGGGCAATGGTTCTGGTTCAACTAATTCCGCTTGGTTAGACCGGGAAACCATTCGATATTACCAACCAGGGCTGGGGGAAGACGTAATTGGTGGTTGGTGGCATCCCGACGATGGTCAAGTGGATAACCGCAAACTGGTCAGCACTCTGCGGCAAGCGGCCCAATCCCTAGGAGTACAAATTCAAGAGGGAGTCACTGTTCAGGCGATCGCCCAACGTCATGGCCAAGTGACTGCGGTGCTAACGGATCAGGGTTCTTTCCAAGCAGATAGCTATGTGTTGGCCAACGGCCCTTGGGCCAAGGAATTACTGCCCCTGCCGGTATTCCCAGTTAAAGGTCAAATGATGGCCCTGCGGATGCCAGCGGGAACTCACCAGCCCTATCCCTTGCAACGGGTACTTTTTGGTCCCCAAACCTATCTGGTGCCCCGGCGGGATGGTCGTCTCATTGTGGGGGCAACTTCGGAGCAGGTGGACTGGCAGCCCCATAATACGCCCCAGGGTATTCAGACCTTATTAAGTCGAGCCATTAGACTTTTCCCGGCCCTAGGCGATTGGGCCATTGAGGATTTTTGGTGGGGATTTCGCCCCGGCACCCCCGATGAAGAGCCTTTCTTGGGCTATGGCCCCTGTGATAATCTCATTTTGGCGATCGGTCATTACCGCAACGGCATTTTGCTCGCCCCCATCACCGCCGCTTTGATTAGCGATTTAATTCTCGACCAGAAGGTTTCTCCCCTCATCCAGGCCTTTAGTTCCCAACGTTTTCTAACAACTACCAATCCCCCTGTACTGTCCTGCCGCCCTATGACTGCTGTATTTCCTTCCATTGCCAACCCTTCCCTGCCCCATGCCGCTGAAAATTCAGAGGGCAGTAAAGATTTGCTAGAAATTGCTGGCCGTAAATTCCACTCCCGCCTAATGACGGGCACCGGCAAATATCCTTCCCTCACCACCATGCAGGAAAGCGTCACCAGCAGTGGTTGCCAGATTGTCACTGTGGCAGTGCGCCGGGTACAAACCAATGCTCCAGGCCACGAGGGATTGGCGGAAGCCATTGATTGGTCCACCATTTGGATGCTCCCCAACACCGCTGGTTGTCAAACGGCAGAGGAAGCCATTCGGGTAGCCCGGTTGGGAAGGGAAATGGCCAAGTTACTGGGGCAGGAAGATAATAATTTCATCAAGCTAGAAGTCATTCCCGATACCCAATACCTCTTACCAGACCCCATTGGCACCCTAGAGGCGGCGGAACAGTTGGTCAAAGAAGGTTTTGCCGTACTGCCCTATATCAACGCCGATCCCTTGCTGGCAAAAAGGCTGGAAGAAGTGGGCTGTGCCACTGTGATGCCCCTTGGTTCCCCCATCGGTTCTGGGCAAGGTATCCGTAACGCCGCCAACATTGCCATCATTATTGAAAATGCCAAAGTTCCCGTGGTGGTGGATGCGGGCATTGGCACCCCCAGTGAAGCGGCCCAAGCAATGGAAATGGGCGCTGATGCGGTGTTGATCAACAGTGCGATCGCCATGGCGGCCAATCCAGTGGCCATGGCCCAGGCTATGGGGATGGCTACCCAGGCGGGGAGGCTCGCCTATCTGTCGGGCAGAATGCCCATTAAAGCTAAAGCCAATGCCAGTTCTCCCCTCACGGGCCTAGTGGGTTAGGAGATTTTCCGGATCAAAAGTCCCAAACTCTTAGAGCGTGTTTGAAAAGTCGGCATAATTGGGAAAAATGGTGAAGAATATAGAATTTTCACCATTTTCCATTCTTCACCCTACCTTTCAAACACATTCTTAATTAATGAGAACTTTGAAAAACAGCAACAAAAAAACTACTCAACAATTCAGGCACAGGAAATCCCAACAATACAGCGTTCATTAGCCACTAAAATTACCTTGCAGCTATCGAAACTTGCTTTGCAAATCGGCGAGCCGGGGCGATCGCCAAGGACAGGTAGCGACCCGTTAAACTTGAGTCAAGACAAATAATGCCGAATAACTATGGCAACCACCGCTGATGAAGTTTGGCAATTGCTTGGAGAACTGATCCAGTCCCAGAAAGAAACGGAACGGCGTTTGCAAGAAACTGAACGTTTACTGAAAGAACAGTCCCAAAAAAACGATCGCCAAATTCAAGAGTTGGGTAAACAAATTGGGGGTCTGGGCAAAAAATTCGGCAGCTTTACCGAAGGACTGGCCTTGCCCTCCATGGAAACTATCCTCTACGAAAAATTTGCCATGGAAGTGGTGACCCCCAGCGTCCGAGTGAGCAAGCAAGGCAAACATATTGAATTAGATGTGCTGGCCTATGCCAATGGAGAAGTGAACACTGCCATTGTGGTGGAGGTTAAAAGCCATGCCCGCCAGGAATCCATCGGTCAATTAATTAGCCACCTGCAACGCTTTCGGGAATTTTTTCCTGAGCATGGAGACAAAAAACTCTATGGCATCCTCGCTGCCGTAGATTTGTCCAATGCCCTGCGGGAAGAAGTGTTAAAAGCTGGATTATACGTCGCCCGCATTCGGGGAGAAATTTTTGAACTCGATACTCCCCCCACTTTTCAGCCCAAAGCTTGGTAAGGAGAATTTCTACCTCTACTCAACTCAAACCGCCATAAACTTTCTGCCCCTAATCCTGCTATAGAATCATTAGTCGAATCAAATTTAGACTTATTCATTCATGGCCCTTCCCCTCGACCTGGAGCAAACTTGGCTCTATCCCCTGCCCGAATTTAGTTTGATTGCATTACAAGGGGAAGACCGGCGGCGCTTTTTACACAACCAAACCACCAACGCAGTGGAAGCTAGGGCTGTGGGGGAATGGTTTGAGACCGTATTCGTCAACTCCACCGGCAGAACCCTCGAGCTTGCCACGGTCTATGTACGTCAAGACTCCCTTTGGATTCAAGTGGAAGCTGGCCAAAAAAATTTCCTCTGGCAATGGATGGATCGATTTATTTTCCCCTTTGACAAGGTGGAACTGCAGGATTTATCTGCCCATTATCGGGCGGTGGTGCTGTTGGGAGAAAAGGTTGAAGAAAATAACTTAGGTTGGCAATTGCCCGCCGGCAACCAATGGTTGGCCCAATCGGTACAGGGAGTTGAATTGCTCATTTCCGCCCAAACGGGGTTGGATTTACCTGGTTATACGGTGATTTTTCCTGCGGATCAACAGGAATTGGTTAATCAACTTTGGGGGCATTTACCCCTAATCAACCCAGACCAATGGGAAAGTTTGCGTATTTACCAGGGCAGACCCCAAGCAGGGAAAGAATTAACAGAGGACTATAATCCCCTCGAAGCGGGTTTGTGGCGAGCGATTTCTTTCACCAAAGGTTGTTACATTGGCCAGGAAACCATTGCCCGTTTGAATACTTACCAGGGTGTAAAACAAAGGTTGTGGCGCATTACCCTCGATCGCCAGGCGGAAGCGGGAACGGTGATTACCCTAGAAGGACAAAAGGTGGGTATTTTAACCAGTGTGAAAGGATTGACTGGGTTGGGTTACCTCAAAACTAAGTTGGTTAATCAGGGCATGACAGTGCAGGTGGGAGAGGCGATCGCCACGGTAGAAAAACCACCCTATCTGAGCCACCAATATTACCAAGGGCCCAGTTAGATCCCAGCACAAAAGTTTTTCCGCTCAAAAGTCAAATTGATCGGGCAAGTTTGCAAGGACTAGAAGCCTGTCAAAAGTCTTCTTGGTCAGTCTGGACATCAAACCTGGCTGCTAACACCTCTGCTACCGCTTCTTCCAAATCCAGAGGTATAAGTTGGCCATGATTTTCCCTTGGGCTGAGCCAACCATCCAAGGGCATCAGTCGTAACTGCCGACTTTCTTGCCAGAGGTCCATAACAGTTTTTCCCTGGTTATCAAGGCTAATTTCCAGATAATCAAAGCTGTTGACGTTGAGATAAAGGGATTGATTGGTAACAACGGTAGCCTGTTGAGCATCGCTAAACACATCTAGGATCCAACCCTGGCCTTCGGCCTGGGATATGCCATCCAATTGATAGTAGTAATTAACCTGTCCTAAATCGTTTAGGGCCCGTTGCATATCTTCTTTATTGACCAAAATACCCTGTTCGATCACACAGGGAGCTGGCAGTAGGGGGGAGTGAAATTCAGGATTCATGGGGGTGAGGGCGGGGTAAAAAGCTTGGTCAGTCGGTTGAAGCTAAATATTTACGATTATTAATTCCACCAGGATTACTAACAAAAATCACGTAAAAGTATTAGTCTAGATGGGGAATTTTAGTTTTGGGTTGCCAAGCCGTCGGTGGAGCGATTTGATTGATCCCCGCTTCAATTTTGATCTTAGCCCAAGAATTCGTAACTAGATTTTAAGTTTTTGCTGAGTGGCAACTTATTACCCTGGGAATGGTGATTTATGGAATGGTGGCGTCGCTGGTATTTTCTCTGGGGCGGAGATAGTGTGGGGGCGGCCATTCTGTTTTACACTCGTTTGCCCTGGCCTCCGAGCTGGCCAGTAAATTTTGACCGTATTGCCCGTTGGATAACCCTAATGGGACTTTTGCTGTCCCTAATTTTGCTGGCGTTAGATCTAGGCTTACATTGGTTGGGCATGGATAACCTATTGCAATCAGCCGTTGTGGTTAGCCTTTGGTTAGCTTTGACCGGGGGGCTCCATTTAGACGGGGTAGCGGATACGGCCGATGGTTTAGCGGTAACTAATCCCAGCAAACGCTTAGCGGTAATGCAAGACAGTTATACGGGGGCCTATGGCGTGATGGCGATCGCCGTGGTTTTATTGCTAAAAACCTTTGCCTTGGCTAGTTTTAGTGACCATGGTTTAGCAAGCTGGGCCCTTATCATGGCTTTGGGGTGGGGCCGTTGGGGCCAACTGTTGGCGATCGCCCTTTATCCCTATCTCAAAGAGGAAGGTAAGGGGGCCATGCATAAACGAAATTTAAAGCCCGGGCAAGATTTGCTGCTGGGCACAATGATTATTGTCTTCGGGGGAGTGGGCATGGGTTACGCCCTAACCATTGAGCCTTGGTTGATTCTGGGGGCTACGGGGAGTTCGGCACTAATAGCCTGGGCCGTGGGGCGGTGGCTTGCCCAACAATTTAAAGGTCACACGGGGGACACCTATGGCGCAGTGGTGGAATGGAGTGAAGTATTGATTTTGCTAGGTTTGTCCTTGGTTTAAAGGTTTGAGCCATCTCAATGGCAGTTAATTTTGCCCTGCCATGGGATTATGACCAGTATCAAAGTGAATCGGCGATAATTGTCCTAAATTTTGCAGGAGTAGACATTGGCAGAAAAACGGAAAAAACGGCGATCATCCTCTTCTTTGTTTGGAAAACCCCTATTGGGTTTGGTAGGATTGACCCTAGCGTTATATTTGTTGAGGGGCTGGGGGATTATTACCTTTTTACCTGGGGGAATCTTCCTTGGCATGGCCGCCCTCACGGTCTTGGTGGCCCTGTTGTACGGCTGGGAATTGACTAGCCGTTAGGTCAATGTTGGTAATGCTGGGGTAAAATTCAGACCGCAAACTGTTGTGATCATTGCCGCAGGTTTGTTCGTTTTTGCTTAACATTTAACTCTGTTTCCGATTCGATTCATCTAAATCTGGTTCAATTGCTGAGTTGCCATGACTGGAAAAGTTGCCGAAAGTGATCCCAAAGGACTGTTAGTACTGATTCTGCCCCTGGCCGTGGCGATGGTTTTTATCTACAAAACCTGGCGGTGGATTTTGTTCGGTCTCACCTTGGCGATCGCCTGGGTGGCCTGGGACAATTATCAATGGCAACAGAAATGCATCGCCATCGACCCCCTGTTTAACCAACTGGTGCAAAAAAATCAGGGCATCATCACCAAAGCAGATCTGATTGATGCCGGCATTGCCAAAGGTCGGGCGGCCCAACGTTATCTGGATGACAAGGTGGCGGAGTATGGACCCTACGAAAAACAGGTGGGGCAAGCGAAAGTTTACTACTTTATTTCTTCCTCTACCCTGGGCGACATTTTTGACGACAGTGAACCGGAATTGGAAGAGCCTGCCCCTAGTTCTCGCCAGTTAGCCGCTACCACCGCTCCGGTGGTGGACCATCCCCTAGTACCTCCCCAGGAAGAATTGATGGCGGCTCCGGTGGGTCAAAGTCCTTTCTCCCAATTGGCGGAAATTAAGGAAGCCCGTAAGCACCAGGAAGATGAGAAGGCGGCCGAAGCCACTACCCCGACGGAATCCACTCCAGCAGAAACTCCCCCAAGCAATTCCGCCCTGACTTTGATCCAATCGGAATTAGCCAAGCGCCTAGACACCACCTCCAGCACCCTAGCCCGGCGCAAAAACGAAGATAATTTTGCCGACTGGAGTCAAACTAGGGACCCCGATGGCCTGGCTTGGAGCTATGATCCAGAGTCCAAATTATTCGTCACCATCTAGTCCTTTAGTAATCATTTAGCATCAAGTTGTTGGCTTTCTATGACCATTACTTTCCAAGCTGTTATCGCCAAGTTGAACGAATTTTGGGCCCAGCAAGGTTGCCTCATTGCCCAACCCTTTGACACGGAAAAAGGCGCTGGCACCATGAATCCCCACACCTTTCTACGGGCGATCGGGCCGGAACCTTGGTCAGTGGCCTATGTGGAGCCTTGTCGCCGGCCCACCGATGGCCGCTATGGAGAAAATCCCAACCGGGTACAGCACTATTTCCAGTATCAGGTGTTAATTAAGCCTTCCCCGGACAATATTCAGGAAGTGTATCTTGATTCCCTACGGGCCCTGGGTATTCAGCCCGAGGATCACGACATTCGTTTTGTGGAAGATAACTGGGAATCCCCAACCCTGGGGGCCTGGGGCGTAGGCTGGGAAGTGTGGCTCGACGGCATGGAAGTGACCCAATTTACCTATTTTCAGCAATGTGGTGGCATTGACTGTCGCCCCGTTTCCATCGAGATTACCTATGGCTTGGAACGGTTGGCCATGTATCTACAAAATGTGGAGGCGATTGACCAAATTCAGTGGAATGAAAAGCTCAGCTACGGGGATATTTTCTGGCAGGGAGAAGTCGAGCAGTGTACCTATAATTTTGAAGCGTCTAACCCCGATTTATTATTTCAATTGTTTGCCCTTTACGAACAGGAAGCAGGGCAGTTAATCGAACGGGGTTTAGCTTTGCCCAGTTTGGAATACGTCCTAAAATGCTCCCATGCGTTTAATTTACTCGACGCGAGGGGAGTAATTGCCGTGACTGAGCGCACCCGTTACATTGGTCGCATTCGTAACTTAGCTAGGGAAGTGGCCCATATTTATTTACAACAACGGGAAGCCCTAGGTTTTCCCTTGGATAAAAAAGTAGATAAACCAGTTTCCCTCGTATAGGCTGATTTAAAGACTTAAATTACTGCCCAGTCTGTCCCCTACACCATTAATGGTGAATTTGTTGTTTCTTTTTTTCATTATGTCCTTTTTCCCAAATAATATTTTCGATTATGATCAACAAGCAATTACTGATTTACTAATTACTGCTTCTCTGAAAATTCTCTTTGCGCTAGCAATTTTATTAATTGGCTTTTGGTTATCGAAAAGACTACAAAAGCTAATTATTAGAGCCTTAAGAAAATCCAATCTGGAGCCAACTTTTATTTCCTTTGCGGGCAATATCAGTTACTACCTACTTTTGGTTGTGTTCTTTGTGCTCTGTTTAGCCCAACTAGGCATTCAAACTAGTTCCCTCGTCGCTCTTTTAGGGGCTTCCACCCTGGCGATCGGTTTAGCTCTGCAGGGTTCCCTCGCTAACGTGGCAGCGGGTATTTTGCTGGTGTTGTTTAATTATTTTCGGGTGGGGGAAAGGATCGAAGTTGCTGGCATTGAAGGGATCGTGGAGTCGATTGAGATACTTTCGACTACCATTTGTACCTACGACAATCGCTTGGTGACTATTCCCAATAAACAAATCATTGAAAATAATATTATTAACCATGTGGGCAAGCCCAAGCGCCGCATAGATTTAGTCATTGGGGTGGGGTACGAGGAAGATATTGACCATGTACGGTCTTCTTTACAGTGGGTAATTGATCAAAATAGTGAAGTTTGCACAGAACCAGCCCCTACCATTGCCCTGGGGGAATTAGGAGATAGCAGTGTTAATTTCTACGTGCGTCCCTGGGTAAAATCTGAAGATTACTTCCGCCTCAAATTGCAATTAACCGAAGCAATTAAACGGAAGCTAGACGAAGAAAATATTTCCATTCCTTTCCCCCAGCGGGACGTACATTTAATTCAACCAGAAACAAAGGAGTTGGATATTAAAGCGGCTTAAAAGTTAGCTAAATTTCTAAGGTTACTAAGTAATTAGGGGGAATGATTGAATTTCCCCTATGGTTTCAGTGGGGGATGATAATCGAGGGAGAAAACTTAGTTATTCTGCCCATCTTTATCAGTGAAACTCCGGTAATTGACAAGTTCCATACAATTTCCCCTTACCATCTGGTATCCAAGGATTTTTGCCACCTCGTCCCAGGACAATTAACGCTATGTTTCAGGCCACCCGTCGACGTTTAGCTTTGTGGTACACCTTGGTAACAGCGGTGTTATTGTTGCTATTTGCTAGCGGGGTTTATTTCTATGTCCGTCAAACCTTGGTAGAAAGAATTGATGACACCCTTAAGCATGTGGTGGAAGTGGTGAATCGTTCTCTGGTGGTACAAGGCCTAGACCAGGCGGAATATGGGCTGAATGTGTCGGCAAGTTTTCGCGATAATGACGCTTCCGTGGACGATGACCACATTGATTTGGAGTGGTTCAGTGCGGAGGGTCGCTTGCTGTGGTCCACCATGGGCAACAATTCTCCCCTTTCCCTTGCTAGCCAATCTAAGACAGAGACAGTTTCTTTTTCCGGCGATCGCCAGTTGCGCCAAGTAACAAAAAGAATTCAGGAAGAGGGCATGGTATTGGGCTATCTGCGGGTGAGCCATCCTTGGTTTGAAGTGACTAAACCCATTCAACAATTGGCCTGGGATTTAAGCTTTGGACTAACTATTTTGGTGAGTAGTGCGGCGGCCATTGGTTGGTTTCTATCGGGGTTAGCAATGGAGCCGATCGCCGAATCTTACCAGAGCTTGAAACAGTTCACCGCCGATGCCTCCCACGAACTTAGAAACCCCATTGCGGTGATTCAAACCAATGTGCAACAGGCTTTGGAATATCCCGAAGCGGACCCCCAACAACAACGCCAACAACTCCAGGTCATTGAACGACTCACCCAACGGCTGGGTAATTTGGTCAATGATCTTTTATTCCTGGCCCGTTCTGACAGTGGGACCCTCGGCCGGACTTGGCAAACCATTCCTTTGGATGCGCTCTTAATTGAGGTGATTGAAGAGCAAAGGCTCACCGCTGAACAACGGGGAATTTTTCTTTCCCTCAGAATCGAAAGCCGGGGAGAGGAACTGGAGGAAGACTTCACTGTGCAAGGAGATTGGGACCAGTTGGCTCGCCTATTCACTAACCTAATTACCAACGCTTTTGACCATAGCCGGCCCCGGGAACAAACGGAACCTTCCGTAGCCCTCACCCTAGAACACTGTACTGCTGACCATGGGGCCCTGCGACCTAGGCAATCTGGCTTACAGGTCACAGTGGCAGATAACGGGGTGGGCATTGACCCAGAGCAAATTCCCCATTTATTTGACCGCTTTTTCCGGGCGGATCCTTCCCGATCGCCTAATCAGGGGGTTGGTCTGGGGCTGGCGATTGTGGCGGCCATTGTTCAGCATCACCAGGGCAAAATCAGTGTCACCAGTTCTCCCCAGGGCAGTCAATTTCGGGTGCAACTGCCCAGTGCCGCTCCCCTTGGATAGACAGTTAAATTTCCTAGTTTTAAACTTCTTACTTTGCTTTGTCGTTTCCCTACGATTTCCCCTGCTCACTGAACAACAAAGCTAATTATTTTCCTGTTTTTCCGCCGATTGTCGGGCTAGACCCTGGATAAAGCCAAAAACTACCAACAGATTGGAAAGGGATAAAAATACCTCTGCACTGCCGTGGAGCCAATCTACATCGGCCAACTGGGCTTGGTAATGGCTTTCAGCGTAGAGCCCCGCAGGGATAGTTACCACAACAAACACCAATAGAACATAAAATCCCACCATTACGAGCTTGGGGGTTTGCGGCGATTGCCGTAGCAACCAGAGAAAACCCAGGTAGGGAAAAAGGGAAAGGGCAAAAAGATTTTCCTTGGCAAAAATTTGGCTAAGTTCCATCAGGGCTTGGGGGCAGAGGGCTGGGCTGATTGACGATAAATCCACCAGGCCGCCAGGCAAAGGGTAATATTGCCAATCACGGTGGTCAGGGCCTGGAGCGTCACTAACCAATCTAACTGACTAGCATTGTCAAAGAAATGCCAAGTACAGGCACAGGTGGCACTCACCAGGGCTGGCACCATCCCCCAGGCCAGGGCCCGCCAGTGGCCATAACCAGCTTTTGTAGCATAACGACTCACCAAGGCGATCGCCACTATCCATTCAATGACACTGGAAATATGGACCATCCAAGTGGGAATTGAGAGAGCATTCACTATGGGCTATCCTGGGTGACTGATTTCTATTCAGTAACGATTGTAATCAAAACAAACCAATCATACTGTTTCAAGCCACTACCAACCGGGGGAAGCAACTTGAGCCATGTCTTTTAGGCAAGACCTTTAGGCAAATGGTAACAAAAGCGTTTCGTCTGGTGTGGGTGCAATTAGGATTTCAAGGAAAAACTACACCGTCTTCATGAAGCTAGACCAATGCGATACCCACCAGGAAGAAAAACGCCCTATCTGGTCCATTGGTTAATTTTGGTTAATGCCCAAGGCTGGCGATCGCCAGTAATTCCCGAAGCCAATCAGTGCCTGGGTTGGGCTCTTGGCCGGAGGAAATGTCCTACCATGGGGAATGCGTAACGAAATATTAAGCAAGTTTCCGTGCTTGTTGCTATGCCCATGACCCCGATCGCCATTTTATTCTCCACCCCCTTGAAGCGTTTCCTGCGGGAAAAAGTGCTCCTGGGCAATGCCCCCAGTTGGGAGTTACTGGCCATCCTCAGCATTTACTTTGTGCAAGGGGTGTTGGGTCTTTCCCGTTTAGCGGTGAGCTTTTTTCTCAAAGATGAATTGGGACTGAGTCCAGCGGCCATGGGCGCTCTGATTGGTCTGGGGGCGGCTCCCTGGATTATGAAGCCAGTGCTTGGTTTAATGTCCGACACGGTGCCCCTATTTGGCTATCGACGGCGATCATACCTGTGGTTATCGGGGTTAATGGGTAGTGCCGGTTGGCTATTGTTTGCTGCCTGGGTGAGCAGTGGTACTCAAGCCGGGTTAGTGTTACTTTTCACTTCCCTATCCGTGGCGATCGGCGATGTGATTGTCGATTCCCTAGTGGTGGAACGGGCCCAACGGGAATCCTTAGCCCAAGTGGGATCTCTGCAATCCCTCACCTGGGGAGCCGCCGCTGTGGGGGGCATTATCACCGCCTATGCCAGTGGGGCTTTGTTGGAGTGGTTTAGCACCCGCACCGTATTCGCCATCACCGCCATTTTTCCTTTGCTGACCGTTGGGGCAGCTTTTTTAATCAGCGAAGTTTCCACCGCTGAGGAAGAGGAGAAACCGCAACCCAAGGCCCAAATTAAATTGGTTTGGCAGGCGGTACGTCAAAAAACGATTCTATTGCCCACTTTGTTTATTTTCTTTTGGCAGGCAACCCCCAGCGCCGAGTCAGCCTTTTTTTATTTCACCACCAACGAGTTAGGCTTTGAGCCGAAATTTTTGGGGCGGGTGCGCTTGGTCACTAGCGTGGCCGGATTGATTGGGGTGGGACTTTACCAACGCTTTTTAAAAACCTTGCCTTTCCGGGTGATCATGGGCTGGAGTACAGTGATTTCCAGCCTGCTGGGGTTAACTACCCTGATTTTAATTACCCACGCCAACCGAGCCATGGGTATTGATGACCATTGGTTTAGCTTGGGGGATAGCATTATTCTCACCGTAACGGGGCAAATTGCCTTTATGCCGGTGTTGGTTTTGGCCGCGCGCCTCTGTCCCTCGGGCATTGAAGCGACTTTGTTTGCCCTATTGATGTCGGTGATGAATTTGGCCGGCGTATTGTCCTTCGAGGTGGGGTCATTACTGACCCATTGGCTGGGGGTAACGGAAACTCAATTTGATAATTTGGCTTTGTTGGTCATTATCACTAACCTTTCCACCCTGCTGCCCTTGCCCTTTTTAGGACTGTTGCCAGCGGGAGATCCCCAAGTAAAAGACAAAACAGAAAAAGAGGATAATCCCGATGACCCAGGCGATCGCCTGGTTTTGCCTCCAGCAGAAGTGTTTGAACATCATACAGTGGGCAGTTTGAGCGACCAAAATTTCTTGCCCGAATTTGTCCCGGAAAAAAGTTCCAGCCGTCCCTAGTTTCCGGTGAGTAGGGCTACAACGCTTTGCCCCTGGAGGCAATACTTTAGACTGGAGAGGGGATTGATTGGCCTCGAACTGCCTGTTTTGCTAATCCAGGCCACCCCGCCCAGAATCTAGCTGTGACCCTGTAACCTCCGAGTTTTGTAACAATGTGGCTTCTTTTGCTCATCCTTGCTGTCATCACTTATTTTGTGGTTAAAAGCAATGCCGCCCCCATCACCCGCACCCCGATTTGGATATTGTGGTTGGTGTTGATGGCCCCGGCCACCCTCTGGACAATTTGGGCCATGATTTACGGCCCCGATGCCCCTCTGCCGGCTTTGTTATTGCTAGGGCCATTTTTGGTTTGTCCACTGCTCTACTGGTGGTTGGTGCAAAAAGGTCGCATTGTCCCCGATAAAGAGGCCCAAGCTACCGCTTCCCCTAGCACCGATGGCACCCAAGGAAAAGAGCAGAAATCATCACAGCCAACCCCTCGACCCATTGATGCGGCGGAAGAAAAGTCTTTGCGGGATTGTTTTCCCTGGGGAGTGTATTACCTCCAGCAATTAGACTATCGCCCCCAAGCCATTCTGTGCCGAGGGAAATTACAGGTAGCGCCGGAAATGGCCTATGAACGGGTCAAGGGCAACGTGGAAGATGTCTTTGGCGATCGCTTTTTAGTTTTATTTCAGGAAAGTTTACAAGGCCAACCTTTTTTCGCCTTGGTCCCTAACCCGGCCCAGGCGAGGGAAGATGGCGTTAATAATGGCGAAAAGCTCCATAAACCTTGGTTAGCGTTAACTTTACTGCTGCTCACTGGGTTTACCACCACCATGGTGGGGGCGGAAATGGCCGGTTTGACCCCCGAAAAATTCCAGGCAGGCATCCAGACGTTAATGGTGGGTTTACCCTACAGTTTGGCAATTTTGACCATTTTGGGGTGCCATGAATTAAGTCACTATGGGGCAGCGATCCACTACAAAATCCGCACCACTTTGCCCTATTTCATTCCCATTCCCTTCTTTTTGGGTACCTTTGGCGCTTTTATCCAGATGAAGTCCCCAGTGCCCCACCGTAAGGCCTTATTTGATGTGGCGATCGCCGGGCCGTTGGGGGGCTTGGTGGTGGCGTTGCCAATTTTATGGTGGGGGTTGGCCCAATCCACTGTGGAACCCATGCCGGACAATACTAACCTGTTGCGGTTTGATGCCCTGGATTATCGTTTTTCTCTGCTGATGACCCTAATTACGAAGGCAGCGTTGGGCAGTCAATTAGGGACTAATACGGTGTTAGACCTCCATCCCTTGGCGATCGCCGGTTACATTGGTTTGATTGTGACTGCCTTGAATCTGATGCCCTTTGGTCAATTGGACGGGGGGCATATTATCCACGCCATGTTGGGGCAACGGGCGGCCATTGTGACAGGGCAAATTACCAGGGTGGCCATGGTGCTGCTGTCCTTTATCCGTAGTGATTTTTTCATCTGGGCAATTATTTTGTTACTGATGCCTGTGGGGGATCAGCCAGCTTTAAATGATGTCAGCGAACTGGATGACCGTCGGGATTTGTTAGGTATTCTGGCGATCGCCATTTTGATTTTGATCCTTTTACCGGTGCCGCCCCCAGTATCCCAGTGGTTGGGAATATAGAATTAAGAACGTGTTTGAAAAGCCCCCCTGACCCCCCAAATTTGGGGGGAAACAGACGCAAAGTCCCCCAATATTGGGGGATTTAGGGGGCAAAACAAGACTTTACAAATGTCCTCAAAAATTGCCAATGCTCTTGGAATCGTTTCAGGGCCTGTTTTAAAACTGTTAATCGACTTTCCAAATCCCTTACTCTTAGAACTTTAACTTTGAGTGGGGGGAGGTTTGCCCCATACCCTTACCGATTGATGGGGAAAAAATCGTAGCCGGTCACATGGCTGGGGGAAGGTTTAATTTGCACCAAGGTGGCTTGCCCTGCCCGATCGCCGTTGGGTAAAAAGCGCACTTCCCCGTTAATGGTGCTAGAAACAAATTCCGGTTCCGTCAAAACTTTTTGTAAACCTTCACGGCTGGGAGCGACGGCCAAGGCATTGGCCACGACATAAACCGCATCGTAGGTGGCCGCCGTACGCCAAGACACATCTCCCCCCCAAAACTTGCGGGCCGCCTCGGCAAAGGGACGATTGGCCTCACGTTTGGAACTCCAGGGAATGGCCACCATTAAACCCACCATGCTCTGTCCCTGCTCCAACGTTTTAATCGTAGACAGGGGACTATTGCCATAGAGCTTTAACTGTCCCCGGTTGGCATCACCAAGGGCAAAGGCACGGTCTAGGCGATCGATGTGGGGCAAAATCAGCAATCCCTGGGCCCCGCTGGCAACAATTTCTGCCATTTTGGTTTGGCTGTTGAAATTAGCTTCACTCAGATCGCAGACGGTGGGGGCTAACTGGCCGCCGCTGGCCAACAAACCAGTGGTAAATTCCTGGTAAAAAGAAACGCCATCGGGAGCTTTGGAATCGTAGCAAACCGCCACTTGGTCCACTTCTTTCCCGACCTGTTGCACCAAGGTTTGGGCGGAGGTATTGATTTGGGGAATAACCCGAAAAATATGGTTGCCAACATTGGTAATGCCATTGGCGTCGCTGGTGGCGTTGACCAGCACCAATCCCCCTGCTTCGTAGGTAGGGGCCGCACTGAGGGTGGCACTGCTGGCATTGTGTCCCACCACCCCCAAAATCTGATTTTGTTTGACTAACTCCCCGGCAAATTGTTGGGCTAAAGTGCCGTCATTGGCATCATTGACAATGGTGATGTGCAGAAAACGACCGTCAATCCCGCCCTTTTGATTAATTTCTTCCTGGGCCTGGGCCGCTCCTCGCAAAATTTCCTGGGCAATGTTGAGGCTACTGCCCACCGGGGCCACCACCGCTATCTGGAGGGGATTATGGTCTAAAGCCCGCAGATTGTTCAGATAGATCCAGGCTTCCGGGTCGTTGGGGGATTTTTCCAGATATTGAGTTAACTGTTGCAACGCTTCCTGGTTTTTACCCTCGGCGATCGCCTTGGAAGCAAATAGTTTAGTTTCGTTATCCATGGTGGGAACAAGCACCTTTTCCCCCGTACTGACATTGGCTTGTAATTCCCTTGGCATGGACCCCGTGGTGGATAAACCGGGCCCCACCGTAGCAGGATTCATTCTATTAAATAAAAACCAACCTCCCCCTCCCACAATGCCCAGGGTGACTAACAACGCACCGATTAAAATGGGAATCTCGTTTTTGTAGGACATATTGGCACTCACACTTAAGGGCGACCGACCAAACACAGCTTGGTAGGCATCAAGGGTATTCTTTCCAACATACTAGACCTCAAAGCCTGTCCCCATGGTTTCCCTCTGCTGTAGTTACCGAAAGACGATCACCTTTTGACTGCGGTTCATCAATGGGAAAATGTTCTTATCGATTCATTTCCTTGCAGACCTTGACCCCTAATTCTTTGCTTGATCACTCGCCCAACCCCACCATTTGGGCAAAACCCTTGCAAATTGGTTCCCTAACTCTCCACAGCCGGGTGCTCCAGTCCCCTTTATCGGGGGTGACGGATTTGGTTTTTCGGCGTTTGGTGCGACGCTATGCCCCCCAGGCCATGCTCTACACGGAAATGGTCAGCGCCACAGAAATCCACCATCTCCGCACTTTGCCCCAGGTGATGGAAATTGATCCCCGGGAAAATCCCATCAGTATCCAACTGTTTGACTGTCGGCCGGACTTTATGGCGGAAGCGGCCCAGAAAGCGGTGGCCCAGGGAGCCCAATCGGTGGACATTAATATGGGCTGTCCGGTCAATAAAATCACCAAAAAGGGGGGTGGTTCGTCCCTTCTGCGGCAACCGGCAGTGGCCGAAGCGATTGTTAAAACTGTGGTGGCAGCGGTGGATGTGCCTGTTACTGTCAAAACTCGCCTCGGTTGGGATGATGGGGAAATTAATATTGTCGAATTTGCCCAAAGATTGCAGGATGCGGGGGCGCAAATGTTGACCCTCCATGGCCGCACCAGGGCCCAGGGCTATAACGGCCAGGCCCGCTGGCAGTGGATTGCCAAAGTTAAAGAAGCTCTGACCATACCCGTCATTGCCAATGGCGATATTTTTTCGGTAGAAGCGGCGATCGCCTGTTTAGAGGAAACCGGGGCGGACGGGGTGATGTGTTCCCGGGGCAGTTTGGGCTATCCCTTTTTAGTGGGGGAAATTGAGCATTTTTTTAAAACTGGGGAAAAACGAAAAGCTCCCACGGTGGCAGAAAAATTAACCTGTGCCCAGGAACATCTACAAATGCTTTGGGAATATAAGGGGCAACGGGGACTTTTCCAAGCCCGGAAACATTTAGCTTGGTACTGCAAAGATTTTCCCGGAGCGGCAGCGTTACGGGAACAACTTTTTCAGATCAATTCTGTGCAGGAAGGCAAAGATTTACTGGATCAAGCTATCAGCACAGCAAAATTGTGCCTGCAATGATTTTAACCATTGGGCCTCTTGGTGGCGATCACCAATTATTTCCAAAACTCTGATGGGGCTAGAATTATTGTTTGGCCATTGTTCCTTCAAATCCCAAAGGTTAGTAATGATTTTGTGTTCCACTCCATAGGTGCGACAAAGTTGCCCAAAATCCACTCCTTGGGGGGTAGCAAAATAGGTTTCAAACACATCTTCGCACTGGGCAATGGGTAGGGTTTGGAAAATACCACCGCCGTTATTGTTGAGCAAGATAATAGTTAAATTACCTCGCATTTGGCTCTGATTTAAAAAGCCATTACTGTCATGCAATAGGGATAGATCACCAGTTAACAAAACTGTTTCACCCCGACTCCGGTGGGCAATACCCATGGCAGTGGAAAGGGTGCCATCAATGCCGTTAGCGCCCCGGTTAACAAAAATACGATGGCGATCGCCGTTGGCAGGCCAGAAAAATTCCAGCCAGCGCACAGGCAAACTATTCGCCACGAACAAATTGGTTTGGGGCGGTAAACAATGGGCTAATTGGGCCACCATTAAAGGGGTGTGGGCATCGGCTAGGGCAGAAATGATGATTGTTTGGCTTTGGCGTTGTTTTTCCAGCCAACTATGGGCATAATTTTTTTGTTCTGCATCAGGAATGAAACCCTGGTTATGTATATGTTCAGCTACTTGGGCAACACTGGCGGATAGGTAAATCGTTTGTCCTTGCAGGGGGTCTAAATTTTCCCCATGGAAATTCAAAATGTAACGGGGACAATCAATAGTACCCAACCAATGCCGCAACGCCTTACTAGTGGGTAATTCGCCGATTTGAATAATTTGTTCTGGCACTAACTGTTCTGCCCAACGGGGGCAACGGATCAGAAAATCATAATTGGTAATTAAAGCAGTCTGGCCATCGTCATAATTACGCAAAGAACAAAGGGCATCACACAATACGGGATATCCCAACCCCCTGGCGATCGCCAAAATATCAGTTAACAGACTGGGCGTTTCACCACCGGGCATAACTCCCACCAGAATCAAACCCAATGGGCTAAAGTCCAGTTGGGGTGAGGGGAAAGAGAAAATGGAAAAATTAACGGGTAGGGAAATGGCTTCTCCCCGATTCATGGTCGTAAAGGTTGTTAGCCCCCGGTAAAAATGCTCTTTGCTAAATTCTTCAGCTAAGTGCTGTAAGGACTCTCGGGCATGTTCGAGAGGCACCAGGGGTTCGTCAAAGGGACAATTGAGATGCACCACCCCCAACCCAGGCCAAAAACATTTTTGCCAACTATGGAGCGCCGTTTGCCGCAGATAATGGCAATAGTCCATGTTTGGCTCCGGTAAAGCCAATTCCGTTTGCCACTGGGGATAGTGGCCATAGAGCTTGGTTTGGTCAATGGTTTGCCCGGCCCGGCAATGACGTAATCTGGGGGGGCGATCGCCGGTTAGGACCAACAAAGGTACCTGACTGTAATGGGCTTCAATAATGGCAGGCAAAAAATTGGCCGCCGCCGTTCCGGAAGTACACACCAATGCCACCGGTTGCCCTGTGCGTCTGCCATGGCCCAAGGCAAAAAAGCTAGCGGAACGTTCATCCAAACTAACTACACAATCAACGCCCCCATGGCGAGCCAAAGCCACCGTTAAAGGACTGGAACGGGACCCAGGACAAATCACCGTCTGCCGGAGTCCCAGCCTGAACCAGGTTTCCACCAACACAGAGGCGGCCAGGGTATTGGGGTTAGTGAAATCAACCATGGCCCACGCTCAAATCAATTAGGCTCGACGATGGTTGGTTTTGTTCGCCATTACCTTGGCTGAGGTTAAGCATTGCCACCGTTAGGGTCGCAATAATAATCACCATGCCCCCTGCAATTAATAACTGGCTGGTTTTGGAAAGGGTAAGAAATTTGGCAGCCAAGCTCCTCGACCGGTGAGTCTTGTTTAGTTGTTCTGCCATGATGGTCGGAGGATCTAGGGGCGGATTAAGGGGAATTTCTTCCGGAGGCAGGGGCGGTTGGGTATCAAAGGGACGGGAAGCCAAGGATTCCTTGGGGTCCTGTTGGGGAATGGGATGCTCCGGTTCCGTTTCCTTCGGTTTGGACACTGGCCTTTGGCTAAAGTCAGGATAGGCGATCGCCTTGAGTCCCAATTCCGTATCTCCAGTAAAATCTTCCTCTGGGGAATCTCCCTCCGGATCATTTATCTCTGCTTCCGCCGCCGCTTTTTCTGCCTGGGTAGGGGTGGGGACGGAGGGGGAAATCTGACAATGAATTAAAGCTACGGAAACATTGTCATGGCCATTAACTTGGTTGGCCAATTCAATTAACCGGGGCACCGCTTCGGCCACCGGGCGATCGCCTTGGAGCACTGGGAGAAAATCATCTTGCCAATACTGTTCGACCCGATTGTAGTCACAAAAACCATCGGAACAGAGCAAAAATAGACAATCCGTCGGCACAATTAAGCGTTGAATGATGGGATGAAGTTGGGCCGAGGGCCCCAAACCCACTGCCTGGGTTAATGCCCCCGATCTGGGTAACTCCACCGCATGGCGATAGAGCATCAGTCCCAGCCGCACTTCCCGGGATGCCACATCATCGTCCACCGTCACCTGTTTACAACTGTCCGCCGTTAACCAATAGCAACGGGAATCCCCCACATTGGCCAGGAAAAATTGTTGAAAATCCGCCAGGGCCATCACCAGGGTTGTGCCCATTCGTTCCCGTTCTGTTCTTTCCTCCCGGTCATTGCGACGATTGAGTTGCTCGTTAACTTCTTGGATGTCTTCCTTGAGGTGCTGGATGAAAGTGCGGATTTGCTCCGGCTCATTCATTTGTTTTTGAATTTTGGAAATTACCCGAACGGGTAAATGTTCAATCACCCACTGGGAAGCAATTTCTCCCCCTTCCTGGCCCCCCACCCCGTCACAAATCAAAGTCATGGTGTTGGCCAGCTGTTGCCCTTCAATGGGGGTTTCACTGACGGGAAAACAAGCATCTTCGTTGTGGTCTCGACTGGGGCCCCCATCGGTCAAAGCAAAAACCGTGTAACTAAAATCGTACTGCTCTGCTAAGGACTGAATGCCCGTATCCAATACCCGCAGTAAATGGTCAGCGTGGGGAATTTTGCCCTGTTTTAGTTTTTTCCATAGGGTCTGACAAAAATCGGCGATCGCCGGATGGGCATTGGTTAATAGTGGCTCCCAGACTCCGGCCAAATACTTCATCTCATAGAATTGATGCTCATCTAGCTTTAACTGCTGGAGTAACACCTGAGGGCCCTGCACCCTCAACCAATCAAACTCCAACAGGCTAGACACCACCCCCTGCCGTTGCAGCGGTTGCCAAAGGCGAATCATTTGCCAGAGCCAAGTTAACTGCTGTAAGGGACAAGCATGCTCCCACATTTCCCCCAGGGAAGGTAACAACTGTTCATGGACAGGTTCCCCTGCTTCGTCCAGCGCCACCGGGCCATAGTCCAACAGCCACACCGATAAATCCTTTTCCTCATCCCAACTAGGAAAATAGTCGTACACCTCCGGCACATTGAGACGAAAGGGCAATAGCTTTTGGTAGGGCAAAATGTGGGCGGGAATTTCCTCCGGGCCTTCCACCCCCAGGGCCGGCGTAGTGTCCAACAACACCTGGGGCCGCACCAACAGATAACGTTCCAGTAGCAGTTCCCCCGGTTGGTAGGCCTTGATCCAATCCCCCACCGCCCACAGGTAACGTTTCAGCAGAGGAGTCCGGCAGGTTTTGCACAGGCGATCGCCTAGGTCATTGGGGGCTTGACAATCGCGGTTGGAGCAGTGGACAGTCGGCACAGCATTACCCCTCGAACAAATTTCTGATTAATTTTAAGGAAATATGCAATCTTAAGAACATTTCCAAAAAGTTGTAATAGGCTAAAAGAGAAAAAACCGCCATTGTTTGCAAAATTGCCCCAAGAGGATTATGAGCGCTGAAGCTGTCATCGAAAACCGAGACTACACCCTAATGATCGATAAAAGCAGTAGCATGGCCACCGCTGATGATCCCAATGGCCCCACTCGCTGGGAAATAGCCCAAGCTTCGACCATTGCCCTGGCGAAAAAATGTGAAGAAATTGACTCCGACGGCATCACCGTTTATCTATTCTCTGGCCGCTTCCGTCGTTATGACAATGTTACCGCCGAGAAAGTTGCTTACATCTACGCCAACAATGAACCCATGGGGCGCACTGATCTGGCCGGTGCCCTCAAGGATGGCCTGGACAATTTTTTCCAACGACGGCAGGCCGGACAAACTAAACCCAATGGGGAAACTTTTCTGATTATTACCGACGGGGAACCCACTGACCGTAAAGCAGTTATCCGTTTAATTTTAGAAGCGAGCCAAAAAATTGACCGGGATGAGGAGTTAGCGATTTCGTTGATTCAGGTGGGCAGGGATAAAAAAGCAACGGCCTTTTTTCAGGCTTTAGATGATCAATTACAGGCGGCCGGAGCGAAGTTCGACATTGTGGATACCGTCACCATGGAAGATATGCAGGGCATGAGCTTGAGTGATGTACTGCTCAAAGCAATTACAGATTAGGGGAATACCCAACCATGGCGCTGGTTTTGCTGTCTCAATGGAAAAAATATCTGGACCCATTGCCGCTCCAACTGACAGGAACGGGGATTTTTTATCTCTGTCTCACTACGGGGGTAGGGGCCCAGGCCGATCGCCTCTGCGTAGGGGATTTACAACAAAAGCTGGAAAGCCATTTACAACAACCAGAATTGAGCCGAGCCCAATGGGGCATTGCCATTCAACCTCTGACAGATTCCCAGCCTATTTACCAATATCAGGCTGACCGTTTTTTTATTCCCGCCTCCAACCAAAAATTAATTACCACCGCCATGGCTCTTCAGGAATTGGGGCCAAATTTTCGCTTTACCACCCAAGTTTATCAACGGGACGGGGGCAAAAAAGTCCAAGTCATCACCAGCGGCGATCCCAGTTTTGACGTAGATGATCTAACGGCGATCGCCAAGGGTTTAAAAGATAGGGGAGTGACGGCGATCGAAGAATTGGAACTGGTGGATACCATTGCCCCCCAGGATTACCAACGCCCCAGTTGGGAGTGGGATGATTTGCACTACGGCTATGCTCCCCCGGTTAATGGTGCAATTTTGGCTGGCAATCAAGTGATCCTTGCCCTCACGCCCCAAAATCTGGGGGAACCATTGACCCCCACCTGGTCCGATCCCATTGCTGGGGCACAATGGCAGATTATTAACCAAACTCGAACGGAAGTTGACCCAAGCCAGTCTCCCCAGGTGCGACAGATTTTTGGCCAACGGCAACTGGTTATCACTGGCGGCCTGCCCCCCGCAGAGGAACCCCATTCCATCACCTTAGCTGTAGCTGATCCGCAGCAATATTTCCTCGCTAGTTTGCAACAAAAGTTAGCAGAACAAGGCATTTCTGTAAGCACTTTGATCATTAGCGCCAACACCAAGGCGAGCGCCCCGGCCCCTTTGCTGACTCTCACTTCCCCTCCCCTGTGGACACTGATCAAAACTGTCAACCAAGACAGCAATAACCTCTACGCTGAAGCGTTGCTCAATGCCATTCAGCCCCCTTCCCAAAGTACGGATTGGCAGTCCTACGTGGAAAGACTAGGCCTAGCCCCCACTACGGTCAGATTACGGGATGGCTCAGGACTTTCCCGTCAAGACCTAGTGACGCCCCAAGCCTTAGTGCAACTTTTAATTAACCAAACCCAAAAATCAACGGGGACCATTTATCAACAATCCCTGGCCGTTGCTGGGCGATCAGGCACCCTGGAACGTAGTTTCGCCGATACTCCCCTGGTGGGCAAAATGCGGGGTAAAACAGGTACCCTCACAGGGGTGGTTTCCTTAACGGGCTATGTGGAAAACCAGCAATGGGGCACAGTGGCATTCAGTTTTATGGTCAATAACAGTGACCTGGGGGCCTCCGTGCTACGGGAAGCAATGAAGCAGATGGTACTTTGGACTGCCCAGGTAGAAAAGTGTCAGCCCAGCGACCAGGGACGGTAAATATTAGTTGCTAACGCTTGGCATTCAAACAAAGATAAGAATCCACTACTCTGCCAGTACGTTGGCAGTTCACCAAGAGATAGTCACACACAGGGCAAGCAGTTTCGGTGACAACTTCTTTTTCAATCAAGCATTGTTGACGGACGGCATGGCTGCCGCAGTTGGGGCAATGGATGGTCTGCTTGGTAAGGATTTGGGGGGCTTGGATCGGTCGGGGGGGCATGATCATGGTGATTGCTCAGGATACTTATTAAAGAGAGTCTCTTAAAAATCGGGCTAAATAGGTCAAATTGCAGCGTTAAAAAACAATAGAATTCCTGTAGGATTTGTAAAATAGAACACAGTTATAAAGTTGCAGTTAAAGGAAAGCAAAAATTACTCCCAGTGGCATTTAGCGCTGATCCCCATGGCAGTCAAGCCCATTTACGTCGTGTTGGTCCTTCGATAGCTTAGGTAATTAATCAAGGAAAACAACGCCGCTGACGAACTTTTCAGGCCGCAGTGACCTGCTGAGACTAAAAAATTAACACTCTTGACGGACTGTATCAGGTTTTCTTAACTATTAATTAAGCTTTGCTAGATAATGGCCATGGGTTAACTAATGTCGCCCAAGTCCTTGATCCCCATGGGTTTTTCCCGTTTATGCCCCAGGACAAACTGCCCAAATAATGGCGCAAAAGCTAGTTTTTCCTTCTGCGCCTAGGACCATGGACTGTCCGGGAGCGGCCTTGCAACTTGTGTTCAGACAAATACCCGATGTTGCAGCGAAGGCATTTGTTGGCGCACCTGTTTGAGGCGGTCTGGGTTAATTTCGGCGATCGCCAACCCTGGTTTTTCCCCCGCATCGGCCAGGATCACTCCCCAGGGATCGATGATCATGGCATGGCCATGGGTGTGCCGTCTTTCGTAATGACAACCAGTTTGGGCCGGGGCGATGACGTAGCAGGTATTTTCAATGGCCCGGGCCTGGAGCAACACCTGCCAATGGTCCTTGCCGGTGTAGGCAGTGAAAGCGGCGGGCACAAACAGAACATCTGCTCCTTGGCGGGAAAGGTAACGATACAATTCAGGGAAACGAACGTCGTAGCAAATGGACAGCCCTAAATTACCAAAGCTATCGGAATGGTACACTGGGGGATATTTTTGCCCAGCCATCACCGTGGCCGATTCCCAGTAGGTATTGCCGTCGGGCACATTAACATCAAACAAATGCACTTTGTGGTACCGGGCCAACTCCTGCCCATTGGGGGCAATTAGAGTAGCTGTGTTATAGGCTTTGCCTGCCTCCCCTGCCACCGGAAAGGGAAAGCCCCCCGCCAAGATAGTCACCTGGAACCGTTGGGCCATGGTCTGTAAAAATTTTTCCGTCGCCGTGGCGATCGCCGTTGCCTGTTCTAGCTTTTCAGTTTCATTGCCCAAAAAAGCAAAATTCTCCGGCAAACCCACCAATTCTGCCCCCTGGCGCACTGCCAAATCGATCAACTCCTCTGCTTCTTGTAAATTCTCGGTGAGGTTGGGGCGGCTGGTCATTTGCAGGGCAGCGGCTAAATACGGTTTCATGAAAATTCCTTGTCAGAAAGAAGCAGTGGGGCTAGCAGTTCATTTTATCCTGATCGGGTGTAGGGACGGAACTTGCTCCAAAAAAGAGGTAGAGGGCTTCACATCTTAAGATATTATGGAGAAAAACTTGCTTAAAGTTTGGTGTTTGCTAGACTAAAGTCCCCCGCTTTTTAAGATTGTTAATTTCAACATATTTTTAAGAGTCTATTTTTAGCCTTATTGATAAGAATTTCTAAGGACAATAACAAGGTTTACTTAACAATTCCCCTTGGGAATCTATCCTCTGGAGATTAGAGAAGTAACCGTTATCGTTGACCATTCTGAGCATGGTGGTTAACCAAACTGAATATTCTCCATGGCACTTTTACAAATTTTTTTTGATCGAATGCTTGATTCTTCCGTACCCACTTTTTCTGTTACCACGCCACTGTACTACGTTAATGATGTGCCCCATTTGGGCAGTGCCTATACCACGGTGGTGGCGGACACCCTGGCCCGCTTTAAAAGATTACAGGGCTATGAAGTGTTGATGATCACTGGTACCGACGAGCATGGGCAAAAAATTCAACGTACCGCCGAAGCCCAAGAGCTTGATCCCCAAACCCATTGTGACCGCACCGTGGTCAAGTTTAAGGAACTCTGGCGATCGCTCAATATCCTTTACGACCGCTTTAGCCGTACTACCGATCCCCGCCATTTAGCCATTGTCAAAGATTTTTTTCAACGGGTTTGGGATAAAGGGGATATTTATCTGGCCCAACAACAGGGCTGGTACTGTGTTGCTTGCGAAGAATTTAAGGAAAAAAGAGATTTATTAGAAGATAACCATTGCCCCCTGCACCCCAACCGCAAGGCAGAATGGCGGGATGAAGAAAACTATTTTTTTCGCCTCTCCCGCTATCAACAACCCTTGGAAGAACTGTACGCCCAACAACCAGAATTTATTCAACCCAGTAGTCGTCGCAATGAGGTGTTGAATTTCGTCGCCCAGGGATTGCAAGATTTTTCTATCTCCCGGGTCAATTTGGACTGGGGTTTCCCTCTCCCTAATGATCCCAACCATACCATTTACGTTTGGTTTGACGCTCTTTTGGGCTATGTCACCGCTCTCTTGGATGAAGATGAAGAACCAAATTTAACTAACGCTCTGGTTAAGTGGTGGCCGATCAATCTACACCTGATTGGCAAAGATATTTTGCGCTTTCATGCAGTCTATTGGCCCGCCATGTTAATGTCAGCGGAATTAGCGATCCCCGCCCAGGTTTTTGGCCATGGCTTTCTCACCAAAGATGGTCAAAAAATGGGTAAAAGTTTGGGCAACACCGTTGATCCCCTGGATTTAATTAACCGCTACGGGGAGGATGCTTTCCGTTACTATTTCCTCAAGGAAATTGAGTTTGGTAAAGATGGGGATTTTAATGAACAACGGTTTGTTAATGTGCTCAATGCTGACTTGGCCAACGACCTGGGTAATTTGCTCAATCGCACCCTCGGTATGGTGAAAAAGTACTGCCAGGGTCAAGGCCCCCAGGTTATGGCCACGGATTTAGCCCCGGATAATCCCCTCAAAGCGCTGGGCAGTCATTTGGGAGAAGAGGTGAGCAGTGCCTATGAAAGGCTGTCCTTTACTGATGCCTGTGAAGCAATTTTCACTCTGGTGAGGGCTGGGAATAAATACATTGACGACATGGCCCCCTGGAAATTATTTAAACAGGGCAGTCAGAAGGAGGTAGAAGACGTGCTGTACAGCGTGTTGGAATCCATTCGGCTCTCGGCCTATCTTCTTTCCCCCATTGTTCCCCGCCTGAGTACCAAAATTTATCAACAGCTAGGTTTTACCTGGGACTTTGACCAGTGGCGATCGCCGTTGGAGCAAGCGGAAGAATTCAACCGTCACCAATCCTGGGGCCAATTGGGTGCGAACCAAAATCTGCCCCCTGCCCAACCTATTTTTACCAAACTGGAGTTACCGGCAGAGGAGTAGAATCAAAAATTGACCCCCTTGGTCAATGGCAATCTTTTTAAGATTTTTTAACAAAAATTAACATTTTTATAACTTTCCCGCTTTTTCCCCTTGAAAAAATTTTTAAAAACCCCTTTAAATTACAAGTTAATCATTTAGGAACACCATGTTTGAGGACTTTGAACAGGATGCACTGTTTACGCCGGATCAGTTACTAGAAAACCGGGGCAGGGTGGCCATTTTTATCGATGGTTCCAATCTTTTTTACGCCGCATTACAGTTGGGCATTGAAATTGATTACACTAAGCTACTGCACTGCTTAACGGGCGGCTCCCGCCTATTGCGGGCTTTTTTCTACACCGGAGTAGACCGTAGTAACGAAAAACAACAGGGATTTTTACTTTGGATGCGCCGCAATGGTTACCGAGTCATTGCCAAAGACTTGGTGCAATTACCAGACGGTTCTAAAAAGGCTAACTTAGACGTGGAAATTGCCGTGGACTTGATGTCCCTGGTGGGTTCCTATGACACCGCAGTGGTGGTCAGTGGCGATGGGGATTTGGCCTATGCGGCCGATGCGGTCAGTTATCGGGGGGCGCGCATTGAAGTGGTGAGTCTCCGTTCCATGACCAGCGACAGTTTAATTAATGTGTCCGACCGTTACGTAGACTTGGACAGTATTAAAGGGGAAATTCAAAAACAACCCCGCCCCAACAGTGGCTATCGCAACGTCAATCCCTTGCCTATTTTTTCTCAGGAAAAATCTTCCTAGAAGTCTAGCCAATTTTTTCTATTCCTTTTTACTCACTGCCATTGATCTTTTGATGGGAGTTTACAAAGAAATTCCCCGCAATTGCTGGTAAAGCAGAGTAGCTTGTAAATCCGTCATACCGGCAATGTAGTCGGTTACTTTCAGAATTTTGCTGTAGTTATCGTCATCGGGGGCTATTTGATGCTCTGGAGGCAACATAAATTTGAGCAATTTTCCCTTCGGACGGGGTTGTTTTTCCAGTACGGAGGTCAAAAAATCGGTTAGTAGATCCCCCAGGACCTCAAAGCCAGCAATTTTAATTCTCACCACATTGGGATGGTGAAAAACCGCATTGGTGGTCATGGTTTCAATTTCCTTTAGTTGGGGAGAAAAGCGACTTAGCTCTACTAGGGATTGATCAAATTTCCCCGCCAAGATGTCCGGTTCGTGGTCAAGAAAAAGTTGAGCGACCTCCTTTACTAGGCGATTAATGGCCTTGGCCCGCAGTCGTTTGATAGTTTCCGCCGGACTGCCTTCGTATTGGTTTAGGTCAATGTCAGCAATGCTTTGGAGTTTATCTTGCACCGCTGCAAAGGGGAGATAGCCCATGTGAAAACCATCTTCCAAATCGACAATGGAGTAACACAGATCATCCGCCGCCTCCATTAAAAACGTGAGGGGATGACGACACCACCAAGCAACCTTTGGCGATCGCCGAATAAGACCCACGGTTTCTGCCACTTCAGTGAATAAATCTTTTTCAGCCTGGAAAAAACCGTATTTCTGTAGACTTTTGCCGGGATAGCGGGCCAGGGTACGTTGGGGAATAAAGGATTCCCGGGGATATTTAGCAAAGGTGGCCAGGGTAGCACAGGTTAGTTGCAGTCCCCCTGGGCGATGGGGTAGACCAAGCCTAGTTAAAATCCGAAAGCCCTGGGCATTGCCTTCAAAGCGGTCAAAGTCAGCTTTTTCCAGGGGATTAATCAGGGCACCGGAACGATTTTTGCGGGCATACCATTTTTGAAAAGCGGTTTGGATGGCGTCCTCCCCCGCATGGCCAAAGGGGGGATTACCAATGTCGTGGGCTAAACAGGCCGCCGAGAGAATATCACCAAAGTCCGCCGCTTCGATCGCCTGGAGTTGATGGCGTTTAATTATTTGATCCCCCACCATGCGCCCTAGGGAACGCCCCACACAGGACACCTCTAAACTGTGGATCAGCCGGGTGCGGACATCGGCGTTTTTAGACAGGGGAAAAACCTGGGTCTTATCTTTGAGGCGACGGAAAGCGGTGGAATAGACAATGCGGTCATAATCTTTGAGGAAAGACGTGCGCTCAAACTGATGCTCCTCCAACTGTTGTTTACCGAGGCGCTTGCGGGAGAGTAATTGTTGCCATTCCATTGGGTTAATGTTTTTGTTGACCTAGGGCGCACCACGACGAACCTGCTGCCATCGCAGTACTAACCCGAGGTTAACCTGTTTAGTCAACCAATAAAAAACAGTCAAAATCACCACGGTAACGCTAATAGCCAAGAGGGGACGGTGATGGGAAAGGCTTTGGGCTAAATTTTGCCCCACATCTTTGGGATCAGTGACCACGTGCCAACTGTTCAACCGCAGAAATCGACCCAGATAAATGCCGATCGCCGACAACAAATGGGCCATTAACTCCATGGGGAAAATCCACGCGGACCATTGCCGTTGCTCCAGATAATAACCGGCGTTGAGCAAGGACATGACGTAGCATTGCCAACCCACATTTAGAAAGAGAAAAAATTGGGGCGTAGCGGTGAAAATCATGACGCTAGTCGGTATCCCCTGCCGTACTAACTTGAAGTAGTGGATAATGTCCGTCAAAATGTAAGGGGCATTGGGTAAAAAAGCCACAAACACAGCAAAAATTACCCACCACAACGGCGATCGGGGCCATGGTTGGCGCTGGGAATTTTGCCAACGGAATAACCAAACGCTTAGCACCAGGGGAATAATAGCCAAAAAAGTGTTCCAGGCAATGCGATCGCCATTGATGGCCAATACCTGCCAGGACAACCGTAGCCAGGAAATGATTAGTTCCATACCCCTAATCCCTTAGTACGTAGCCCACCCCCCGCACTGTCTGAATCAAACGGGGTTCCCCCGCCGCCTCCAACTTCAACCGCAGATAACGGATATAGACCTCAATGATGTTGGAATCCCCCATAAAGTCGTAGCCCCAGACCCGCTCTAAAATTTGTTCCCTAGTCAACACCTGGCGGGCATGGGAGAGCAGATAGTCCAACAGCTCGAATTCTTTGGCGGTGAGATCAATCAGGCGATCGCCCCGTTGGATTTCCCTCGTACTGCGATTAAAGCGTAGATCGGCGAATTGCAATACTTCATCGCTGGTGGTGTGGGTGCGGCGCAATTGCACCCGGATGCGAGCAAAAAATTCATCGGAGTTAAAGGGTTTGACAATGTAGTCATCGGCACCGGCATCTAACCCCATCACCCGTTCTTCCACGTCGTCCTTGGCAGTGATCAGAATAATGGGAATGCGAATGCCCATTTCCCTTAACCTCCGGCATAGCTCTAAACCGGACATGCCCGGCAGGGCTCCATCCACAATGATTAAATCGGGGGGAAATTCCTGGGCTTGGGTAAAGCCCTTTAGGCCATCCCTAACCACACTGACATCGTAGCCTTCATATTTGAGTTCCAACTCCATAAATCGGGCTAACTTTTCTTCCTCTTCCACAACTAGAACACGGTGACTCATGGCAAACTAGGCGATCGCATAGCAAATATGTTCATCCTAAGGCCCCATTGCGGCTTTCAACCTGGGTTAAGCCAAGGGGAAGGTCTCAAAACGTTGCAACCCTTCAAAAACATGGCCCAGAAAAAATTTCCCCTGAGGAAGAAGCCATGGCAACAGCCAATGAATTTGAATGGGTTTAATCGTTTAATTACCTGTAATTACCTGGGTGATATTTTCCTAAGTGCCGTACCGATCGCGCAAGTCCTGGTTGAGGTGGGAGCGATCGCCCATGACTTCAATCAGAGGACCATGTTCGGACATGGTGACAATACTCACCGCCGCAACAGGCATACCAATGCGGTCTCGAAAACGGCCAATGTCAATGCCCAGCAAGCTACAGAGCATAATGCGGATGGTGGACTTGTGGGACACCACCAACACATTCCCCGTGGTAAAAGTTCGTTCAATTTCCTCTAGCACCTCCGAGCTCCGGCGGGCGATATCAATGCCCTTTTCTCCCCCAGAAGGAGCATTCCAACCTGGATCGGCTAACCAGCGCACATAATCGTCATGGAATTGTTGATTAACTTCCGCTGGGGTTTTTCCTTCCCATTCCCCATAGGCAATTTCCTTCAGACCATCCCGTTTTTGAATGGGGAGATTAATCAATTCACTTAGGGGAGTGGCAGTGGCCATGGTGCGGTGCAGGGGACTGGCAAAAATAGCCGTCCAGCTCACATCCTTGTAGGCTTCGGCAAATTGGTGAGCCATCTGGTAACCGTGGCTGGTGAGGTCAATGTCCAGGCGGCCACAAAAGGTCCCTGTCTGGCTAGAGGTGGTTTCGCTGTGGCGTAAAAAATAGAGATTGAGGGTCATAATGGGCGATTTTCTCGATAGCTTGTGTGGTTTACGGTTAATTGGCTTTAATATTGGCAGTTTTGCTAGCTAGACTAACTGCTTACCAAGGTTTAGGGTACAGCTTCACCGGGTAGTTATGGCTCCACCCGACGCCAAGTACAGTAGGGACAATCGTTTTCCCCCACCGCATTAAATCTCATATATTGCCCAGGCAAAATATTCTCAAATTTGATTGTTTTGGTTTCACCGTCCTTGGTACATTGGGCTGTGACCACGGTGGCGGTGGCGGAATCCACTTCACAGTCGATGGTGGTAATAACTTCATTGCTGTCAGCAGCGCTCATTTGCAATTGATTTCCGCTAATTTTCAGGGAAACCATGCCAAACATTAGATTCAGCAGTCCAGATAATGCTTCCATGTCTTCCTCTGGCTTATAGTCGGGACTTTCTCTGTGGGCTTCCATGGTTTTTTCATAATCGAATTTCCAGACGCCTTGAAAAGGTTGCAGTCCATCGCCAGCATCTATAGCAGGAGTGGTACTGGGACTATGGGGGTCACCATTGTCAGCCTTGGGGCCCATGATGGAGGGCAAACTTTCCCAACAACGGGAATTGCGTTGGGCCAGTGCCCCTATTTCAGCACAATCTAGGGCGATCGCCGGGGAGGATATGACCAGAGTTCCTAGGTAAACACTAGCCAGGGTGGGGACTACAGCAGGCCATAGGGCTGGGCTGATGAGGGAAAAATACTGGTTACGCATGGGGATAAAGGGGGAAACGGGCGCAATGGCAAAACCGGCTAGGGGAAAGGGAAGAGAAATGGCGATCGGGAGCCGGAACGGTATGATGATGCCGATGGCTTTTGCCTATGACCTAAACAATCTCCACCCACTTTATGGATGGCCTATTCGCACCAATTCCGAGTAACCCTTTAATTGACTTCACTATTTTATTATTGGTGACCCTGATCCTGCCGCCCATTTTTGAGCGCTTGAAATTACCAGGACTGGTGGGACTTTTGTTTGCCGGCATTGTGTTGGGCAAAAGTGGTTTGGGGGTGCTGAATGAAGATTCGGAAAGCATCAAACTCTTCACCGACATCGGCAAAATTTACCTGATGTTTGTGGCGGGGCTGGAAATTGACATGGTGGATTTCCGCCGGACCAAGAACCGTTCACTACTGTATGGTTCCCTCACCTTTGCGGTGCCATTGCTGACGGGGTTGGCGGTGGGGTTGACCTTTGGCTATTCCTTCAATGCGTCTGTGTTGCTCGGCTCTCTGTTTGCTTCCCATACTTTGTTGGGTTATCCCATTGTGCAACGATTGGGCATAGTGCGAAATCAAGCGGTGATGGTCACCATTGGGGCCACAATTTTCACTGACATTGCTGCTTTATTGGTTTTAGCCATTTGTATTTCCATCCACAGTGGGAGTTTTTCCCCCACAGGGTTGGTGGTGCAATTGGTGGCGATCGCCGTTTACAGTGCCTTGGTTTTAATTGGTTTTGATTGGGCGGGACGGGAATATTTTCGTCGCACCGGGGATGAACAGAGTAACCAATTTCTCTTTGTGTTGCTGGCGGTGTTCCTCGCTTCAGTGGGGTCAGAGTTAATCAATGTGGACAAAATTGTCGGCGCATTTCTGGCGGGGCTAGCGGTAAATGATGTGTTGGGCAACAGCCCCGTAAAGGAAAAGGTGGAATTCCTAGGAACTACCCTATTTATTCCATTCTTCTTCATTGGCATTGGGCTGCTGTTGGACCTGCCGGCTTTTTTGGTGACTTTGACCACTCTATTCCCTTTGGTGGTGGCCATTGTGGTGGGGTTAATTCTCTCCAAAGGGGTGGCGGCGATTTTAGCCCAATGGAAACTAGGTTATACCTGGGTGGAGGGTTTAACCATGTGGTCCCTCTCCATTCCCCAGGTGGCGGCCACATTGGCGGCAGCGGTGGCCGGATACCAAGCAGTTAATGCCGCTGGCGATCGCCTGGTGTCGGAGACGGTGTTAAACACCATCATTGTTTTAATGCTGATTACGTCTATCGTTGGCCCGTTGATGACGGCTAAATTTGCCCCCAAAATTCCGATTCCCAATACTCTGTCCAGTTTGACAGAAGATTTAGACAACCCCGAGGAAAATGGGGCCGTAACCCTAATCCCCCCCAAGGCTTCTACCTTCACCGTATTGGTGCCCACCCAAAATCCCCAAACCTTGAGCTATTTGTTGGAAGTGGGAGCCCTGATCGCCCGCCATGAAAGTGGGGTGGTGATTCCCCTGGCGATCGCCAAAGCGCCGGTGCACATGGATGATCCTGGGTTAACCAGCCGGTTAGCTAGAAATGAGCTGTTATTGCAACAGGCTACGGAACTGGCCACCAATCTGAAAGTCGATGCCCACCCAGCCCTCCGCATTGATGATGATGTGGCCCGGGCCATTAGCCATACTGCCAGGGAAAAAAATGCGGACTTAATCATCATGGGTTGGAGTCAACAAACCCTTGGTTTACGGGCTAAATTATTCGGTAGCACTATTGACAGTGTGTTCTGGTCGGCCCATTGTCCCGTGGCGGTGATGCGGTTATTGTCTGACCCCCGTTCTTTCCATCGCATCCTCTTCCCCATCAAAAATCTCACCCCCCAAACGTTGGAGCTATTCCAGTTCACCCAGCGGTTAGCGGAAACCAATGGAGCCATTATTACCCTACTCCATGTTTGTCCCCACAACACCTCCCCACAACAGGTGCAAGCGTTTAAAACGGAAATGGAACGGTTTCTAAACCAATGTCGGGCCACGGCGGACTATCCCATCAAAGTCATTTGCCATGACGATGCCGCTAAGGTGCTTGTGCGGGTCTCCCACACCTTTGACCTGGTGGTGCTCCGTTCTTTCCGCCGGCGATCGGTGGGGGGAGTGGCCCTAGGGGAGGTGACCGATAAAATTTTGCGGGAAATCACCAGTTCCTTTGTTTTATTTGGCGATCCCTACGCTTAGCCTGCGCTATTTGTTAGTCCAAATTAAAATAGTTAGTTTATGGGAGAAAAGCAATGGAAGAATTGTTAGAACTGAAAACGTTATTGTCCCAAGGGAATGTTTCTGATGCTCTGGTGTTGGTGGAGGAAATGACGGAAATGAGTAGGGACGATAAGATTAATAAAATTAGTAGTTATGCCAAGATACTTCTACTACATTTGATTAAACGACAGGCGGAAAAACGCAGTACCCGCTCGTGGGATTTATCGATCGCCAATTCGGTGGACGAAATCCAAAAAACTAATCGACGGCGCAAAGCAGGGGGCACCTATTTATCTTCAGAAGAGTTGAGGGAAGCTTTAACTGATGCCTATCGAATTGCCCTGGTAGGGGCGGCGGCGGAAGCTTTTGAAGGTCGCTATTCCAGTGAAGAATTGGCTAAAATGGTCGATTACAGTGCTCTAATAAATGATGCTTTAGACTTAATTGCATCGCCTTAACATTGAGGAACAAGGGGACTTTTCAAACAAACTATAGAGTGAAAATTAAGGAGCAATCGGAGAGAGTATTAGGTGGGGGAGGCTCCCACCCTGGCCAATGGTAGAATAGAGGCTGTTTTGAGCCCTGTTATCTGTTCCCCTTGGGGGGAATTGGAGCACAACTCAAACCTTTCAAACTGCCTTGGAGTAATTGCATGACTGACTCGCCCGATCGCCTAATTGCGACTGACCTCAGAAACGAAATGTCACAGTCATACCTGGAATATGCCATGAGTGTGATTGTCGGGCGGGCGTTACCCGATGCAAGGGATGGGTTGAAGCCAGTCCATAGACGCATTCTCTATGCCATGTACGAGCTGGGGCTGACCCCTGATCGCCCCTTTCGGAAATGTGCCCGGGTAGTGGGGGAAGTGCTAGGGAAATACCACCCCCACGGTGATACGGCGGTGTACGATGCCCTGGTGCGGATGGCCCAGGACTTTTCCATGCGGGAACCGCTCATTGACGGCCACGGCAACTTTGGCTCCGTGGATAATGACCCCCCGGCGGCGATGCGGTACACCGAGTCTCGGCTTAGACCCCTGTCCACCAACTCGTTACTGCGGGACATTGAAGCGGAAACCGTCGATTTCATTGATAACTTTGACGGTTCCCAACAGGAACCCACCGTTCTCCCGGCCCGCATTCCCCAACTATTGATTAACGGTTCCTCCGGCATTGCCGTGGGCATGGCCACCAATATCCCCCCCCATAACCTCGGGGAAGTGATCGACGGGGCGATCGCCTTAATTCGTAACCCCGAAATCACCGAACAAGAATTAATGCAGATTATTCCCGGCCCGGACTTTCCCACTGGGGCCCAGATCCTCGGGCGATCGGGCATTCGGGAAGCCTATTTAACCGGCCGGGGATCCATCACCATGCGGGGGGTGGCCTCCATTGAAACCATGGAACATCCAGGGCGGCCTGACCGGGATGCCATTATCGTCACCGAGCTACCCTACCAAACCAATAAAGCCGCTTTAATTGAACGCATTGCGGATCTGGTTAACGAGAAAAAAATTGATGGAATTGCCGACATTCGGGACGAGAGCGACCGTGATGGTATGCGGATTGTTATTGAATTAAAGCGGGATGCCTATGCCCGGGTGGTGCTCAATAATCTTTACAAACAGACCCCCATCCAGAGCAACTTTGGGGCGAATTTGTTGGCGCTGGTTAACGGCACTCCTGAAGTTCTCACCATTAAAAAATTCCTCACTGTCTTTTGGGAATTTCGCATTGAAACCATTACCCGCCGTACCCGCTACGAATTGCGGAAAGCGGAAGAACGGGATCATCTGCTCCAGGGATTGTTGATTGCGCTGGATAACCTGGATGCGGTCATTCGTCTGATTCGGGGAGCGGCGGACACGGCTTCTGCCAAAACGGAACTGGTGGAAGGCTTTTCCCTCTCCGAAGTGCAGGCCGATGCCATTTTGCAAATGCAACTGCGCCGGTTAACGGCTTTGGAAGCGGATAAAATCACCGCTGAACATGATGAACTGCAAACCAAAATCGCCGATTTCCAAGATATTTTGGCCCGCCGGGAAAGGGTTAATGCCATCATCGAAGAAGAATTGGAGCAAATTAAGGCTATTCACGCCACTCCCCGCCGCACCGTCATTGTCCAAGAAGATGGGGAATTAATTGACACGGATTTAATTGCCAATGACCAAGCCCTAATTTTATTGACGGAACAGGGTTACATCAAACGGATGCCCGCCAGCACCTTTGGTACCCAAAACCGTGCCACCAGAGGTAAAGCCGCCGCCAAGATTAAAGATGACGATGGAGTGGAGCATTTCCTTTCCTGCTGTGACCACGATAAAGTGCTGTTCTTTAGCGATCGGGGGGTGGTCTATAGCCTCAACGCTTACCAAATTCCCATTGCTTCCCGCACCGCCCGGGGTGTGCCCATTGTGCAGATGCTGCCCATCCCCAAGGATGAAAAAATTACCTCCCTAGTGTCCGTTTCAGAATTTGACGATGATACCTATTTCATCATGCTGACCAAACAGGGCTACATCAAAAAAACTGCCCTCTCGGCTTTTAGTAATATCCGGGCCAATGGGTTAATCGCCATTTCCCTGGTGGAAGGGGATCAATTGCGTTGGGTTCGTTTAGCCAAAGCGGAAGATAGCGTCATTATTGGTTCCCAAAAGGGCATGGCTATCCATTTCAAAGCCGATCAGGATGAACTGCGGGCCCTCGGTCGGGCCACCAGGGGGGTTAAATCCATGCGGCTCCGGTCTGGGGATGCGCTGATCAGTATGGATATTTTGCCGAGCCAGGTGGTGGCCAATATTGCCGTTGGCTCTGAAGATGAGCCGGATGAGGACTTAGGGGGCGATACCGATGCCATTTTGGAAGAAAGCGACAATCCTGGCCCCTGGTTGCTGGGGGTAACCATGAAAGGTTTCGGCAAACGGGTGCCCATTGGTCAATTCCGCTTGCAACATCGGGCCGGCCTGGGGGTGAAAGCGATCCGTTTTAAATCCAAAGATGACCAGCTAGTGGCCCTCCATGTGGTCAACGCCGATGACGAGTTGATGATTGTCACCAACCGGGGCATTATCATCCGCCAGTCTGTGAACGATATTTCGCCCCAATCCCGTAGTGCCACTGGGGTGCGGGTACAAAGGTTAGATGCCGATGATGCGATCGCCGCTGTGGCCCTGGTGCCTCCTTCCGGGGAGGAAGAATTGGCAGAAATGTCGGAAAGCGAAGAGAGCTAATGGCCCCCCAAGCTACCGCAACCATTACCCTGGCCGTTGTGGGGGATATCCATGAACAATGGGAATTGGCAGACCACTACGCCCTCCAGGCGTTCGGCGTAGATTTAGTTCTATTTGTGGGGGATTTTGGCAACGAATCATTGCCGGTGGTCAGCTTAATTGCCTCCTTACCCATCCCCAAGGCAACGGTATTTGGTAACCACGATGCTTGGTTCACCGCCTCCGATTGGGGCCGCAAAAAATGCCCTTACGATCGCCAAAAAGAAGACCGGGTAAAAGCTCAGCAGAAACTACTAGGGTCGGTGGATGTTAGCTATGGCCGCCGGGATTTTGAGCAATTTGGCCTCTCGGTGGGGGGGGGCAGGCCCTTTACCTGGGGGGGCAATGAATGGAAAAATAAAGAGTTTATGCGGGAACGATATGGCGTGGAAAATTTTGCCCAATCCCAAACCCACATTGCCGCAACGGCCATGGCTAGCCCCCATGAAACGTTAATTTTTCTGGCCCACAATGGTCCCACCGGCTTAGGAAATCATGCCGAATCCATCTGTGGTAGGGATTGGAATCCCATCGGCGGCGATTTTGGGGATCCGGATCTGGCCTGGGCGATCGCCTCTGTGCGGGAACAGGGTAAACGGGTACCGTTGGTGACCTTCGGCCATATGCACCATCGCCTTAGACATCGTCAGGATCGTCTCCGGGAGAGGGTTTATGTGGATGATCAAGGAACGGTATATCTCAATGCGGCCTGTGTGCCCCGCATTCAAACGGAAAAAGAAGGTTTGCCTCCTGCCCGTAATTTTTCCCTGGTGACTTTGGTTAATGGTGCTGTGGAAAAAATCACCCTGGTTTGGTTACGGGGTAACGGAGAAATTATCAGCCAGGAAACCCTTTGGATTAGTGCCCATTAACTTCCCTAGGCCCGGTCTATCTGGTTGTGCAGGAATTCTACGGAGCTGGAGCTGAGCTTTCCTCACAGTCTGCCGATCGCCATTAATGGAGGGAGTAGGGTTTTTCCAGGCCATGGCTTTCCATCAGGGTTTGATTGCCCATGATTTCCCTTGCGATGCCGTCGGCGACAATCTGCCCTTGGTCAATGATTATGACCCGGTTACAAACTTCCAGCACAAATTCCAAATCGTGGGAGGAAATTAGTAACGTTTGCTGGAACTGCCCCAAAAAGTTAATCAACTGACGGCGGGCTTTGATATCCAGGCTAGCGGTGGGTTCGTCACAGAGTAAGATTTTCGGGGCCATGGCCAACAAACCGGCGATCGCCACCATTTGCTTTTCCCCCCCGGATAAATGTTGAGTTAAGCGATCAAGTAAAGACGTAATGCCAGTTAACTCCGCCGCTTGGTTCACCCTTTCCGTTACTTGAGCTGGGGATAAGCCCATATTTTGGGGGCCAAAGGCAATGTCATCCCAAACGGAGGTGGCAAATAGTTGGTCGGTGGGATTTTGGAACAGGAAACCCACTTCGGGCAAAAATTTTCCCGGTTCCAGGGCCTGGCCCAATAACTCGATAGTGCCAGCGCTAGCTTTTAACAGTCCACAGAGCAGTAAAAATAAGGTGGTTTTGCCGCAACCATTATGGCCAATAATGCCCAACCTTTCCCCTGGGGCGACTTGCCAAGATAAATTGTTCAGCACTGGAGCTTGGCCGCCATAGGCAAAGGATAATTCCCGCACCCTAATTGCCGCTGGTGTGGGTAACTTAATTGCTTCCTTTTCTCGGCTCTGGTCCATGGCCCGCACATTGGTTAAGGTCACAGGCTCACCTCCACCACTACAAAACCAATGGCGATCGCCAATACGGTTACCGTTAAACCTAAACCCGTTGAACATTTTCCTTCCGTCCTAGGGCTAGCCTGGGGAAATACAGCTTGGCCATAACCCCGCAGAGCCATGGCCTGGTAAACCCGTTGGGACTGCTCATAACTCCGTAGTAAAAGATTGCCCAATAAAAAAGCCCACTGTTGCATCGATCGCCGTTTTTGTTGCCGTTGTCCTAGCCCCCGCAGTTGCATTGCTTGGTGCATGGTGCTGAAAGTATTGCCAATGTCATAGAGGTAACGGTAAGCCAACAGGGCCATATCCGCCATCAGGGGAGGCAAACCCAAACGGCGCAGGGAATTAACCATGGTTAAAAAAGGAGTGGTGCCAAAAAGGATAAAACCCAGGGTGAGAATGGAGAAAAACCTTCCCGCAATCAACACCATGGCCGTCAACCCTTCCTGACGAATAGTAAGCCAGCCCCACTGTGCCAACACCGTTTCCCCACTGGCAAAGGGAAGCAGAATAACCGCTGTGAGAATGAATAAACCGGGGTAACTCAACCGTTGCAGTAAAAAACTTAGGGGTAAGTCGGACAACCAATAAAGCAAGACAGTGACGCCCACCATAGGCACCATTAACCAAACCTGCTGCACCATGGCCAAAGCAAACATCAACGCCATCAGACTAAACAGTTTTTGTCGAGGCTCCCAACCATGAATTGGCGATCGCCCAGGCACATAGGTTTCCAACGTCATTAAACCCATTGTTAACTCTCCAGTAATTCCGGTTTAGTCCGTTGCAGAAACAAAACCACCAGGGCAGTGAATATGCCTTCCAACACAATGAGGGGGATATGTCCCAACGCCAGCACCATAATTGCTCGACGCTCAGCGGTGGCATCCAAACCCGTCGGTAAACTGGTGACAGTGAGGGTAATAAAAATTAGCACCGTTAAAGCTAAACCACTACTCCCCCCCAGAAAAGCAGCAATGCCCGTGGCCCAGCGCTCCGGCAGAAACTTTTCTAGCCCATGGCGCAGTTGGAAAATGTAATAGGCCGCCAACGCTGGCAAACCCATCAAAACACCATTAATACCCAAGGTGGTCAGTCCCCCATGGCCTACCATCAAAGCTTGGAAAAAGAGGCCAATTAAAATAGCTGGTAGCGCAAAATAGCCCAGCACTACCCCCAACAAACCGTTGAGAATCAGGTGGACACTCACCGGCGGCAGGGGAATATAAATAGAGGAAGCAACAAAAAAAGCTGCGGTCAGCAAAGATGCTTTGGGAATATTTTCCTGGGCATGGCCTTGGCGATTAATTTGCCGCAGACAGTACCAAGTGGCTAACCCCGTCACTGCATAACCCCCAGCTACGATCTGGGGTGGCAATAGACCATCGGGAATGTGCATCTAGGCCCTGCCCTCACCTTTGCTTCTGCTAAAAAATAGGGCAGTACCCACAAATCCCCAAATCACGGCTCCTAAAGTGACACCTCGTTGCACAGGAGATAGGGCAGCATTGGCATCTGGTACAGAGGCTGCGGTAACTTCTGGAGTGCCTGGGTTGGTATTAGAAGTAAGGGCATTACTTGCATTGGCTGTATTGGTGCTATCAACCGCCGTTGTTTCTGGTTGCCAAGGTATGGTGATCATACTTCCGTGGCCCCCTTGCCGCACTGCCACTTCCCAATTACCAGGGCGATCGCCTGCTGGAGTAAAGGTAAATTTGCCCTCTTTGTCGGTAACCCCCGTTAACCAGGGTTGGCTAGAATTGTCCGGAGCATAGACTAATACTTGGGCTTCGGCCATAGGTTGCCCAGAGTCATAATGGGCCGCCACGGCGAGCGCCGCCACCGAATGATGCTCCACTTTAACTCCGTGGGCAAGGGCGGGGACTGTCTGGGTAAGTATGCCTCCCGCTAAACAAAATAGGACTAGGTTAAATTTCATCGGATTTACAAGTTGAAGGAAGTGATGGTGGTGAATGCTTGGGTTTGTCGGCAATGGCCCTCCCCCACATGGCCAAGGTTGGCTAAAACTTGTAAAAAAGCTTGATAATCTGCCGCCCCTAATCGAGCTTGTAAGTCCTGGCTGTTGAGATCAACGCCTTTTTCCCCGGCCAGGGTCGCTAGGGGATCAAAACCAAAAGCGCTAAGGTTAATGTCGCTATCGACGGGTTCTTGTCCGTCCCCAAATAAATGATCTAAATGAAAGGTGGCTTCTAGGTCAGCTTTGCCGCCAGCGGTGAGAATTCCCTTACGTTCATCGCCGACAAAATCACCGCAGACAAAACCCAACTCCTTCTTTACCCCTAGTTTGAATGGAATAGTCTGACCATCTTTAGTGGCCATTCCCTCCAGCAAAATTGAGTAACCCTGGGCTGGCCCTTCTGCGGCCAAAGGCATTTGCCAAGATAAGGCGTTAAATTTTCCCGCTGGAGCCGGAGTTTCCCCCACTAAAACCGTTTCTGCATCCTTTCCTGTTATTGCTAAATCCACCACTGTCGGCCCTGGTATGGCGATCGCCGCAGCTTTGCCCGGCAAGGGGGCATCAGTGCTAGCATCAAAGGCCGGTTCGACCTGGTAGGCATTAATATCCGCCAGGGAAACGTAAACGTGGTTAAAGTCCAGAGACCAGCCATCCTTAGTGGTTAAGCCCTCCCGGGCCCGTTCTTCTCCGTTGGCCCACACTGTTAAAGTGCCTTGGTTTGCCGGGGGAGAAGCCTCGATTTCTGGGGAGGACGGGTTTTCACCACCACAACCAGCCAACAATATGAGTAGGAGTGATGCCAAAGACCAGCCCTCTTTAAATGGCGATCGCATACTTTTCCCTGGAAGTACAAACAACGCTCCAAATATTTTCTTCCCATGGTCAAAGGTAAAAATTTTTATTCAACACCGGGAAAATTAGAAGCACAATTTCTACTTAACCTTGGTCGCTTGAAAAGTACAATACCCTCTGGGGGGAAGGAGGGAGAGATTTAACCTTTGTTTCTTGACAGTACATTAGGTCATCGGAAAAGCAAAAAGTTATCTGAAACCAAGACTAATTGGGAAGCGCAAAACTTGTTATTGCACTCGATTCCCAGGAGAAGAGTTTAAAACACAATCTCTATTCCCAAGGGTAGATTTTGCCCACGGTGGAAAAACCGCTTTTTCCCAGGCTAACGCCTCTTCCGTTCGGATTCTGACCATACATTTTTGTTAACTTCAGTAACAATAGATACCGTTCTGGAAATTACCTATAATTTTATGTTATGTTGAATGTAAATCTAAATGTAAGTTTTTCACTGCCTTTCGGAGGGTAGAAGTAATGAATAATCGTAAACGTGTTTTGACTCAAACGGCGATCGCCCACAAGGAAACCCTGCGTCAAAACCTCCAGCACCGTTTAGAGCGGGCACGGGCCGCCGGCAATCAGTCCTTAGTTAGTCAATTGGAAGCGGAAGCTGCTTATCTCCACCTGTAAGTTTACACAAGAATAAGCTCCAAAGCTCAAAGAATGTCAACAAGAGAGTTGACTGACAATCGAGACAAAGTTTGCAAGAAATTTCTAGAGTTAATGGCGATTTATCCCCGAGATAGGTCGCCTTTTTGCTGGGAGCTGCACTACTGACAGCCTGCCCAGAGAAATATTGTTTGAACTTTAACCGCCTGATGGTTTTCTAAAAATTTTCAGCATCAAACCTTAACAGATCTTAAGTCATCATGAGAGCTTTCTGCTCTTTAAAAAAACGCTCAATGTTCTCCCCATAGGTGGGGATGATGGACCATCCTTTGCTCAGTTCAGACTGAAGTGGAAACTCTTTGCCCTTGGCACAGATAATCACTCAAACTTTTCGGGGCAGACCTTCTGGGAAAACTCGTCCCAACTTTTTAATAACTCGGCTTCGGTATTTTTTCCGGTAGTATCCAAGAGCAGCATAGGAAATAGATGTAGTTGTCGATGGCGATTAAAAGCATCCATTGCCGCCCGACTTGCTTGGCCACGGGCCACCTCTAGGACCGCCTGACTGCCGCAAATGGTTTCCGCATAGACATTTATCGCCAGTGTCTGATTGAAGTTATCCGGAAATTCGAGGGGCTGGAAAAACGCGAACAACATCACACCAGATTATCTCCCAGGCAGAATAACTTTAGACAATTCCAAACTTAAATCAAGACTTTATGTTAACTATCTTAAAATACTAGATAGAAAAATTTAAGTAGCGGATATAATTATTTTGCGATCAAGCATTGAGGTATAAATCATGAAAGTATTACATTTGGCACTGATGGCAACTTTCTCCGTGGTTTATGCAACCGTTGCTGTCGCCGTTCCCATTACCTACTATGGTCAAAAAGGCGAATATACCGTGGACTACGAAGCGGGAACCTACCGAGGCTGTGTTTACGGGACAGGATGTATTAAATTAGGCCGCAATCGCAAGGCCGGCATTTCGACCTGGAAAAATGGAGATTATACTTACTCAATTAATGACGACACAGTGGAGGTTTACTTAAAAGGTAAATTGATTTTTAAAGATACATTTAATTGAAATTAATCCCTCCATTTATTTTCTTCGATAATAGTTTTATTGTTATGAACGATGTATGGAGTGCCGTATTTGATCAAGCATTTGGCATTGCTATTTTGGAGAGTATAGACAAAAACTATTTTGGCCTCACGCTATTACCGCAATTTCTATTAATAAACTTCCCCTTCTGTTAATGGAATTATCCGTGTTGGTGTTAACCCCTATGTCGGTGGCATTATCGGTTATGAAACGTTTTTTGCCGTTAAAATCAGATTGGTCTGAACCGGTCGCCCAATTGCCAGTAGCAGTTCGTCAGGGGATTAGGTTGCCCTCATCTAAAGATACTTTGCCAATACTTCCCTAGTTAAATGTCCAGTTTTTTCCCAGGAAAATTCCCTTGCTCTGGCTAAGCTCTGTTGTTGTAACTGCTGACAAAACCGGCCATCTTTCCACACCTGCTCCATAGCTTGATAAATCTCTTTAATACTGTAGGGATCGACCAATAGAACGGCATCACCCCCCACTTCCGGTAGGGACGAGACGGAGGAAGTGATTACCGCCGTGCCACAGGCCATGGCTTCCAGCACTGGAAAACCAAATCCTTCCCATAAAGAGGGAAACACTAAGGCGATCGCCTGGCGATAAAGTTGTCGCAGTTGGTCATAGCTAACGTAGTCTAAACAATGTACCTCTGTCCCAACCCCCAATTCTGTCGCCAAGGCCATTAATTTGGGAGTGTAACGGCGATCGGTAGGACCGGCCAAAATTAACTCAATATCTTGGCTGTTGGTATTTTGCACAAATCGAGCAAAGGCTTGAATCAGCCGCCCCACATTTTTGTGCGGATCGTGGCGGCCCACAAAGAGAAAGTAGGGCTTTTTCCTTGGGGCTAAATTATCCTGTCCCGGTTGAAAATGTTCTCGGTCATAGCCCAAGGCGATCGGAGTAATTCTACTGGCGGGAATTTGGAAATATTCCACCACATCATCGGCCGTAGCTTGGGAATTACACAAAATATGTTCCGCTTGCCCTAGCACCAACGGCAAATAAAACTTGCAATAGCTAGTCAGGGGAGATTTCCAGTTGGGAAACCGGAGGGGAATCAAATCATGCACCATCACCACTGTGCGACAACCGGCCCAAAGTGGAGCCTCCGGGATGGGCGAAAAAAGCAATGAACCCTTCAACTGTCGATAGAGTTTTGGTAGCTGAAACTGGGTCCAGACTAAACGATTAAAATGGCCCCGACTGCCCTGGGCTGGGGTGAGATTATTTGGCACAGTTTGGCAGGCAAAATTGGCCACCATGCTAGAGGTTAGTAAGGTCGGGTTGAGGGCTTTGAGATGGGGAAAAACGTTGCTGGCATAGACGCTCAAGCCCGTCGGTTGGGCCAGCAGAAAAGAAAGATTAACTAATAAATTGGATCCGGCCATGGCACCGACCTATTTTTTGCTGGGAATGGGGCCCCGTCGTCCTTGGTCGTGGCTAGATTTCTGCAAAAATTGTTGGAAGTGTTGCACATAGGGATGGGCAGCCGATCGCCCTAATTCTTCCAAGGCCTGTTGGTAAGGGGTATCAGAACGGTAAATTAACCGAAAAGCTTGTTTTAACGCACTCAAATCCTCCGCCGACATGCCGGAACGTTGCAGGCCGATTAAGTTTAAAGAACGCACCCGGGAAGGATTACCTTCGACAATGGTAAAAGGAGGCACATCCCGTTCAATGCGACTCATGCCCCCCACCATAGCCAACCGACCAATATGGACAAATTGATGGACCCCCAAAACGCCGCTGATTCTTGCCTGGGATTCAATATAAATGTGCCCCGCCAAAGCCACAGAGTTGGCAATAATTACTTCATTTTCAATTACGCAATTGTGGGCCACATGGGCATAGGCCATCAGCAAATTGCGATCGCCGATGCGGGTCACTGCTCCTTCTTCCGTAGCCCGGTTAATGGTGACGTATTCCCGAATTTGGTTATCGTTGCCGATTTTGACCCAACTTTCTCCCCCCTTATATTTCAAATCCTGGGGTTCACAACCGATCACTGCACCGGGAAAAATTCGATTTCCTGTACCAATTTCCGTGGGGCCTTCCACCACCACATGGGGACCAATGACCGTATTAGCTCCAATGGTGACTTTCTCCCCAATCACACTAAAAGCCCCCACCTGAACTGTGGCGTGTAACTGGGCTTGGGGATGGATGATGGCCGTTGGATGGATAGATGGGGACAAGGTCGCTTCTCCCAAGCGGTTATCAGTCAACATTAATCTCTCGGAATGGGGGATAATCGGAGCAGGGACAAGGGCAAATAACTTCCCCATAGATTAGCAGGCATTGTACCCCTGGAGTGACCCCCAGTGGCTTGATCTTCTCTGCAACTCTGACTACAATCCAGTGGTCTGGTGATGATGTCAATTTCGTCTTGGTGTTAACCCGTATGCTTAGCTCTATCGGTTCTAACGGCTCTAAACATAGCTTTAAAAATTATTTCCAACAACTCCGTCGTCCCTTTGTTCCCATTGGTTGTGGCCTGTTGATGGCCAGCGGTATGGTTTTTGCCCCGATCGCCGCCGTGGCTGGGGACTGGAACCAGTTTGATGTTTGTGTGACGGAACTGAAAAGAAACGGAGTTAGTGATGATGCGGCCGCTTCTGGTTGCTCCCAGGCGATTATTCCCAAGGAAATGTCCCAATGCGTCAACATGATCAGTCGTAACACCAACATTACTGGCATTGTGGCTCTGCAATCCTGTTTTCAAGTGCGTCGCCCGGTGGATTTGGGTAATTGTGTAGTGGATATTGACCGGGGCGTAGTGGGACGGAACCGTTCCCCCGAAGGGGAAGATGTCACCATGGCGGCCCTCAATAGCTGTCGCCAAAGTTTACTACCAGGTCGCCATTCGGAATGTGTGTTGGCTCTGAGTCGGGAAGTTTCCGATTTCACTCCCCAAAAAGCGATGAATACCTGCCTAGCGGCAGAGGATTTCCCCCGGGATCTTTTCCCTGCCTATAGTGAAACCCAACCAAATTAGAGAAATTTCAAGTTAATATTGAATGCCATTCCAGCTAAAAGCTGAATTTTCTCAAGGAGATTTCAATAGGACATTCTACTCACTGAAAATATAATTAACAAGGTGGACCCATGCGAAACGATTATGTTTCTTCCTATCTTTGTAATATGGCGGAGTCATTAGGTAATCTTTCAAAGGAACAAAGAGAACTTTTAAAGGTTGCTGCTCTTTGTCAAATTGCAGATGTTTTAACAGAATTACCGGAAAATCATTCCCAAGACATCTCATCAATCGCCGAATCAATTCAAGGTTTAACTAAAAAAAACTCACCTTAGTACAAATTGTACTTTCTTTGGGTCAAATTATTTACCTGAAAAAGCTACAGGTTGCTTAACATGGGTTGCAATTGCTGACGGAGATTAGCCGGATAGTTGACCACTGCCCCGATGACCACGATCGCCGGGGCTTGAAAATTTTCTACTTCAATCTGGGCCAAAATGGTGGCAAAAGTACCTAATAGTTCCTGTTGTTCTGGACAGGTTCCCCAACGAATTAGGGCAATGGGAGTATCTTCCCCCAACCCCGCCAGCATTAACTGGGGCAAAATAGTCGCTAAACTATACACCCCCATATAAATCACAATGGTTTCCGAGCCCTTGGCGATCGCCGCCCAATTGACTTCAGGCCGATATTTTCCCGCCGATTCATGGCCCGTGACAAAGGTGACGGAGGAACTGTAAGCCCGATGGGTGAGGGGAATTTGAGCGTAGGCAGGGGCAGCAATGCCCGCTGTAATGCCCGGTACCACTTCCACCTCAATGCCAGCTTTGACTAGGTCTTCCATCTCTTCCCCCCCCCGGCCAAAAATAAAGGGATCTCCCCCTTTCAAGCGCACCACCACGGCGTGTTTTTCAGCTAATTGCGCCAATAACTGTGTAGTTTCTGACTGTAACTTGGTATGTCTGCCCCTCCTTTTGCCTGCATCAATCAATTCGGCTTGGGGACTAACCATAGCTAAAATAGCTGTACTCACCAAAGCGTCATAGACCACTGCTTCGGCATTTTCCAACAAAGTTTTACCTTTAACAGTTATCAAGCCAGGATCCCCAGGCCCCGCTCCAACTAAATACACTTTGCCCATCAATCCGTTTTGCAACCTAACAACCACCCTTTGTAGAAATTATACAGATAGAAAAATATTCAACAGTTTTTAGAGCCTGTTTTAAAAGTCCCCCTGGCCCCTCAAATTAGGAGGAATACTGAGTGAAAGTCCCCCATTATTAGCGAATTTAGGGGGCAGAATAAAACTTTCTAAACACGTTCTTACGTCATTCACGTCAAATTTTTAACATTTTACCAGAGGCTATTTACCTACTAAAGTTTCCATTTTTGTTTCTGGTAAAGCCCCTTGCATCTTGCCAAACCAGTCAATTAAATTATCCATTTGCTTAGCTGGGGCCAACACTCCTAAACCCCGCACCACCACTTTTTTGGCACTGTAAACAAAGCGGGACTGGAGATGATTGGGTAAATTTTCCGCTAATAATTTCCAAGCGGGTTCCTCCATGGGCGTTTCCAAGACAAGATTTTGTTTACCCTCCACTTTAATGCGAGAAAAGCCTAAGGATTTGGCTAAATGCTTGAGCTTAACCACTTTAAATAATTCCTCCACCGGACTTGGTAACATACCATACCGATCGCCCCAATCCAAGGCAATTTTCGGCAACTCATCAGTGGATTCAATGCTAGTAATGCGACGATAGGCGGCCATTTTTTCTTCTAAATCGGGAATGTAATCACTGGGAATAAAGGCGGTGAGAGGTAAATCTATTTGGGTATCCTCCACTTTGGGAATTTCCTGACCCTGGATTTCTTTAATGGCATCTTGCAACATCTCCATATAAAACTCATAACCGATCGCCTCCATTTGCCCCGATTGTTCTGCACCCAAAAGATTACCTACGCCCCGAATTTCCATATCCCTAGTGGCCAGTTGATAACCGGAACCAAGTTGGCTGAATTCTTGCAATGCCCGCAGTCTTAATCTAGCTTTTTCCGTTAACTGTTTTTGGTTGGGATAGAGCAACCAAGCATGGGCTTGAATACCCGATCGCCCTACCCGACCCCGCAGTTGATAAAGTTGGGCCAAGCCAAATTTTTGGGCATCTTCAACAATAATTGTGTTTACCCTGGGAATATCCAAACCAGCTTCGATGATAGTAGTACAAACTAAAATGTCCGCCTCACCATCATTGAAAGCTAACATAGTACTTTCCAACTCAGATTCCTCCATCTGACCATGACCAATGGCAATGCGAGCACTGGGCACCATTTGCCGCAGTTGTCCTCCCAATTCCTCAATACCTTCAATGCGAGGCACTACATAAAAAACCTGCCCACCCCGGTCTAGCTCGTTACGAATGGCGGTGCGAATTACTTCGGGATTGTAGGGAGATAAATGGGTTTTAATGGGGCGACGGGAAGGTGGCGGTGTGGTAATCAGACTCATTTCCCGAATGCCGGAAAGGGACATATAAAGGGTACGGGGAATGGGAGTTGCCGTTAGGGTTAATACATCTACTTCCGTTTTCAGGGTCTTAATTTTTTCCTTTTGGTTAACACCAAAGCGCTGTTCTTCGTCAATAACTAAAAGTCCTAAATCTTTAAATTTTACCGATGTACCTAATACCTGTTGGGTACCTACCACAATATCTAATTCACCACTTTTTAACTTGGCTAAAATCTCCTTTTTCTCCGAAGCAGTGCGAAAACGATTCAGTAAACCAATGGTGATGGGATAGGGAGCAAATCTTTCTTTAAGGGTGTGGTAATGCTGTTGGGTTAACACCGTGGTGGGAGCTAGTAAAGCCACCTGTTTATTGCCACTGGTCACGGCCTTAAAAATGGCCCGCACCGCCACTTCTGTTTTGCCAAAGCCCACATCCCCACACACTAATCTATCCATCGGGCGATCGCCTTCCAAATCCCTTTTCACATCCTGCACTGCTTTTAGTTGATCGGGGGTGGGTTGGTAGGGGAAAGAATCTTCCAATTCCTGTTGCCAGGGACTATCTGGCGGATAGGCATAACCCACCTGTTTTGCCCGCTTAGCATAAAGATTGAGCAAATCAACGGCCAATTTTTTAACTGCTTTACGGACTTTATTTTTGGTGGCTTCCCACACTTTACCGCCCATTTTATGCAGTTCGGGGGGTCTAGTTCCCGTATGGCGAAAGCGGGATAAACTGTCCAAACTATCGGCGGGTACCCGCAAAATGCCGTCGGCATATTGGATCATTAAATATTCCCGATTAGCCAACGCATCCAACTTCAAAAATTTGCCAATGCCATGACTTTTGTGGACTACATAATCCCCAGGGGAAAGTTTATTAATGTCAACTTGTTTAGATGTAGCCCGTCGCCGTTTCCGCACATATTCCGGTGTAGCTAAAGCATGCTGACCAAATAATTCTCGATCCGTGACTAAAACTAAACGAAAGGTCGGTAAGATAAACCCTTCTAATTCCGCTAATCCTGAATACTTTAACGTCACCGCTGTCCGTTGAATCTGACTTTTTTCAATGGCAGGATAATCCCTCGGATTGGCAATAAATTGCACCGCACAGTCATGTTCCTGCAATAAAGAAACAGTACGACTGGGCTGGGCTGAAATCAACCAAGTGCTATATTGTCCCAATGTCAAACCGCTATAAATTTCCCGTTTCCCCCGTAAAATTTCCGCCAACTTAGCAAACTGGTGGGGCATGGTGGGGATGGGTCGAGCTGAAATATCTAAACTATCGGCATTAACTTCGTGGATTTCCGACAGGGTTATATGGGTAAAATTTTCCTTCAGGCGATCGCCAAGGGCCGAAAAATTTCGATGTAATTGGGGTAAATTCGGTAACTGCAAAGCTGACCAATCCTGGGCCACCGCCTCAAACCACCGTTCACTGTGGGCCGCACATTGCTCTGGTTCATCCAGTACACAGACTGTTTCTGTCGGTAAATAATCTAATAAACAAGCCGGTTCAGTAAAGGCGAGACCCAAAAATCGCTGTAATCCCTCTTTGCCGAATAATTGCTCCGTTTCCGGGTCCTCTCCCCAGGCGACAAGATTAATATCCTGGGCATTTAACGCTGGTTCGATCACCTGATCAAAACTGGTGGGGGTCAGCACCAAACCAGTTAAGTCATCCAAGGAACGCTGGCTAGCAGGATCAAACTCCCGGATTTTTTCCAACTCATCACCAAACCATTCCAGTCGCACCGGTAGCTCCGCCGACACTGGGAAAATATCAACAATATCCCCCCGCCGACTCCATTGCCCCTCTGTTTCCACCGTACTGCCACGCTCGTAGCCCAACCTCGCTAGGGTAAGCTCCAGACTTTTGCTATCCATCTCCTGACCGCGTCGTAGGGCCAAACAGTATTCCCGTAAGGTTGCCACCGGGGGTAAATGGGGCTGTAGGGCCTTTTCTGTAGCGACGATCGCCTTGCCCTTAACCTGATGGCCCTGGATTAATTCTGCCAACACCTGCATTTGTCCCCAAACCATTTCCGACTCTAGTCGCCCAGGGTCATAGGGGGAAGCTTCAGAAGTGGGGTAAAAATTAACGGTTTGCCAACCCATCAGTTCCAACTGGGCTGTCCAGCGCCCCGCTTCCTCCAACGTGGCAGTGATGACCAAAAGATTTTTCTCCAGGGACTGGGCCAAACTGGAAACAATTAGGCCTTTGGGTAACCGGGGTAGGCCACTGAGTTGCACATGGCCCCGCTTTTGCAATTTTTCCCGCAGGTCTTTGCTCAACGGTAAGGTTTGCAGATGGCGCAGTATGGAGGAAAAGGTCATTGGGTTCAGAGCAGAGGAGATACTAACAAATCTTAGCCTGTTCCCCAGCCCGACAGAATCCTTGTCCCTATTCCGATTGCCCTGTTTGAGGACAGCCCTAGGCTCAGCCATGGCCAATCATCCCTAGTAAGGTCGACCCCTAGGAAAACTTTTGCCCTTGTTGAGTTATCAAAAACAGGTACAGCAAGAACCCCATCCCAACTCCCAGCAAATTTCAGGGTGGAGGGAAGCTAAACAAATTCTGCAATTAGACGAAGTTCAATTACCATTATCCTGGCGCAGAAAGACCCGATAAACTCCGTAGAGAATGACGAGCAAAATAGCCAAAGTGACCAGGGAAGCCACAAACTTCAGCACCTGGGTCAGCACCGAAAAAGCAACAAACAAAACGGCGATCGCCACAGCGCCTTTGGCGGGGAGGGGCAAATTATCAAACCATTGTTGGAACTGCAACCAATATCTACGGGCTGCATCAGTGATGCCATCGTCTCCCGTATCGTAGGAATCTACCACCTCCACTTTGGGGGTTTTAACTTCCTGATCCTGATAATCTGATGGGGTCATAGATTGGTTTTCCTAACAAAAATCATCACCAAGTCAACCACTGGGGCTATTGGCCAAGGATCGTAGCATAACTCCCTGCCCTCTTTGGTAAGGTAACTGCTTGGGGTCTGGGGGGTAAGACTAATAATTGCGGTGACCCACAATCAAATTCTTTGGTCAACCACCAACTCTCCCGACCCTTTGCCAAGACTGGCTAAGCATACCGCCATCAGAGGGAAGTTTCCTTGATGGGACTTTTTTGCCAACAGGATTCCAGCAGGGAGATCTGATACATGGACCAAAAATGGCTCAATCGCCATGTGGATTTTGACTCTCGACTAAAAATAGGTTGATTCAAGTAACAAAACCAGAAACGGGATACTTGTCTGAGCTTCCAGAACATGGTCGGTTTCCTCCCAAAACATTGAGTTGATATGTTCACAAAAGATTTGATCTGCTGTTGATCACCCACCACTATCCAAATTGTCCCACTGCTTTTTGGAAACGGAACAAATTCTTTACACCTTGTAATGCAAGCTTTTACAGACCTTAATAAACTTTGTTTATCTCTCTAATAAGATTTTCTGGGGCCTAACCCCCAATTTACGTGGTAGTTTGTGGAAGCCCATAGCGAAAATCTTGTCCGCCTTTTTGTACTATGCGTGGATGAGTGGGACTGCCTGGGACTCACCAATCTATTTGCCTGAGTTTTCACCACCGACCTCTGATTCAATCGGGGTTTGCAGTCCTTGACCTTTACCTCTAAGTCTATGAAAGGAATTAACGTTTGTCGCTCGATCGCCGGTGTTATTGGCACAGCGAGTTTGACAACCCTGGTGTGGGGTAACTGCCCTTCTGGATTGTTGGCCTTAAATGCCATCACCCAAGCAGATGCTCCGACAGCTGTTTCAGAGAATAATTCTTCTCTAGCTCCCTTAGAATCTTCCGTTACCGCCACTTCTTCTATCCCGGCACCTGCCTTCCAAGACACCGAACTAATTTCTTTGGTTCCCCACCAAGGGCCGGAAAATCGTTTAGCTGTTACCCTGCGGGTGAACCAAATTCCCGTGGTCACCTTTTTGGGCACCGCCACTGAGTTGGCTGCTCTGAGCAATGACCAAGCCACCGACACCATGGAGCGGGCCCAGACCGTTGCCCGTCGCCTGGACGAACTGATCGGGGCTAAGTCCTTTGACCCAAGCACCATCAAAGTGGGTCTAGATGCCACTACCCGCCAACTGGTGGTCAAATCTGAAGACGAAATTCTGCTGACTATCAACAAAAATACTGTTTTACCAGAAAAAAAACTCTCCGCCCCGGAAACTGCCCTGCAAACCGCTAACCGTCTGCGCCGTTTGTTGGGGGGAGCAGAACCCATTGTGGCTTTACCAGCAGCTCTGCAGGTGGCCCGGGTCAACACCTTTGATGCTGCCGCAACCATTAAAAGGATCAAGGGGGGTATTGCTTCCTGGTATGGTCCTGGATTCCATGGCCGACGCACAGCCAACGGTGAACGTTTTAACCAAAACGCTCTAACGGCGGCCCATCGAACTTTGCCCTTCGGTACTAGGGTGAAGGTGACCAATCTTCGCAACGGCCAGTCTGTGGTGGTGCGTATTAATGACCGGGGGCCCTTTACTGGGGGACGGGTAATTGATCTTTCCGCCGGAGCGGCCAGGGCGATCGGTATCCATAGCAGCGGCGTGGGTAATGTTGCCCTGGACATTGTGCAGTAATAGTTAAAAACCTATAATTTCGGGCTATGCCATTGTCCCTCAGCATAATGACTTTCCCTAGGGTCTTGGGGGCACAATTATCCCTGGCATAGTCCATGCTCAATATTTAGAGCAATTAACTCCTGCCGGTTTGATTTGTCCAAGGCGATCGGCGGTTTTATTTTGATGATTGATGGGCGATCTCGTCCTCTATCCCTTGTCGTTGTTGTTGGAAGAATTTCAGAAAGTGTTTGAAAAGTTTGAGAGTTTCAAGAAAGCAATGAGAGGCGCCAGTTGCGTAGTAGTTCTATGCTGCCATTGACCCTGAATTTGGCAAATATTGCCATGGTGATATCAATGCTTACCCTTGACAAAGCCATTTTTGACGACATTTCCATAACCACATTGAGGAAAGTGACAGTGTGTAGGCATCTTTGCAAAATCTCATTACCCAATATTCTCTATCATGCCATATCATTATCTATTTGAAACTCTCAAAAAACTTAGAATGAAGGCTCCCCACTGCAACTAGCGGGGAATTAGACCCTAGAGATTCAACGTGATGCTTCTCTATACTGCCAAAAATTTTTGGATAACTTCCTGGCTCAACGTTTGGGTTTCCCCGGATGCCACAATGCCCCCTTTTTGCATGGCGTAGTAACGATCTGCTTGGCGGACAAAGTGCAAATGCTGTTCCACCAAAAGGACGGAAATACCTGTGGCGGCAATAATCCGTTTTACCGCTGCTTCAATTTCTAGAATGATGGACGGTTGAATGCCCTCCGTCGGTTCATCCAACAGTAATAGTTTCGGCTGGCCCATCAAAGCTCTGGCGATCGCCAATTGTTGTTGCTGACCACCACTCAAGTCCCCTCCCCAGCGGGAAAGCATGGTTTTGAGCACAGGGAAAAGCTCGAAAATTTCATCGGGAATGCCTTTTTGCCGTTGACTTTTATCCGCACAGGCTTCCAGTCCCAGCAGTAAATTTTCCTGCACTGTCAAGCGGGGAATAATTTCTCGCCCCTGGGGCACATAACCAATGCCTAAACGGGCCCGTTTATCGGTCGGCACGGAATTCAACTGGCGATCGCCATATACTACGTAACCACTGCGAGGGGAAAGCAGTCCCATAATGGTTTTAAGGAGAGTCGTTTTACCAACCCCATTGCGCCCGATCAAACATACCATCTGCCCCGGAGCAATGGACATGTCCACATTACGTAAAATATGACTTTCTCCGTAATACACATTCAGGTCGGAAATTTGTAGCATGGGGACGATCCAATTAGCCAAGAATGGGGGAAAGGATAACATAGCCATCCAGAATGTTCAAACGTCCCGTCAACCTTTGCTAATTATTCCTCCCAATGGGATGGGGTTGGGGCAATCAATAGAGCTTAAAGATCAAGGTGAGTAAAAGCTTTTGCCCCCTGGCCAGTATAGGTGGCGGCAATGTGACCATGGCCCCACAATTGGTACTTATAGGTGACTAAGCCCCCCAAACCTACTGGCCCCCGAGGCGGCATTTTCTGGGTGCTGATGCCCACCTCTGCGCCAAAACCATAACGGAAACCATCGGCAAAGCGGGTACTGCAATTGTGGTAAACCCCGGCGGAGTCCACCCGCTGACAAAACTGCTCTGCGGCGGTTAAATCTTCGCTAATAATGCCATCGGTGTGCTTAGAACCGTACTGGTTAATATGGTCGATCGCCGCTTCGAGGGAATCAACAATTTTGATGGAAAGTATTAGATCACTGTACTCGGTGCGCCAATCTGCCTCGGTGGCAGGTTCACAGTCAATCAATTTTTGAGTTCCACTATCTCCCCGCAAACTGACCTCTTTTTCCCCCAATGCCTGGGCCAAGGGTGGTAAAAATTCAGCGGCGATCGCCTGGTGGACTAAAAGAGTTTCAATGGCATTGCAAGCGGCGGGATATTGGGTTTTGGCATCCACTGTGATGGGGATGGCCTTACTAAGATCAGCTTGGGCATCTAGATAAAGATGACAAATACCATCGGCGTGGCCCAACACAGGAATTTGGGTATTTTGTTGAATATATTGGACAAATTCGTTGGAACCCCGGGGAATAATCAAATCTACATACTGGTTCAAACCTAATAATTCTCGAATTTCCTCCCTGGTGGTGAGTAGGTTGATCGCTTCAGGACTCACAGCGGTTTTCGCCAAGGCCGTTTGAATCACTTCAGTCAAAACTTGACAGGAGCGGGTGGCCTCTCGACCCCCTTTGAGAATTACGGCGTTGCCGGATTTGATCGCCAAACTACTAATTTGGATTAGGGCCTCCGGACGCGCTTCAAAAATCACCCCCAAAACCCCCAGGGGACAACCAACCCGTTTTAACACCAAACCCTCGTCCAATTGCCGATGGAGGGTAACCTGACCCAACGGATCGGGTAAATGCTCCACATCCTTCACCCCGGTAATGGTGCTTTTGAGCTTACTTTCCCCCAACAACAGACGATTATAAAGGGGTTTGGCGATGCCCATGGCTTCTGCTGCGGCACAATCTTCCTGGTTGGCAGACAAAATTTCTGGCATAGCAGCCGTTAGGCCGTCCGCAAGGGCGGCGATCGCCTGATTACGTTCGGCGGTGTTTAAACTACCCAGATGGAGGGCAGCTTGGCGAGCATTGTGGGCCAGGGTGTGGAGGGCAGAAACGCTTGGGGAAATAACCATGGGTTAGACGTTGACGATGCAGATACTTTAGTTATTTTTCGGACAGGGCAACTTTGGGGGGCAAACAGCAAAGCGCAGGGGAAAGTATTTAAAAATATTTACGGCTTGAACCTGGGGGAATGGCTTTAATGATCCAGAGCCGATCGCCCTTGACGACCCAGACGGAAGATCAGGAAAGAAAGGAAATACATCACATAGGCTACTAGGCCCACAATGCCCAAAAATCCGAGAAAACCGGTGTTGGAATTAGCGTGGAACCAGGCCTTGTAATGGAGAGGGGGCTGGAGCCAAACCTGACAGAAACTTTCTGCCCCACCAATGCCATTCAGCCCACAGGAGAGGAAAGGAATATTGATCAAGATGGCAAAGCAGGAAAAAATAGTGATACCCCAACGCCAAGTGATGGTGGCTAATTTCAACGGAGAAGGAGGTAAATCTTTGATTTCGTCATTGAGATCCACCCAAAACCACAAACTAATGGGAATTAGGCAACGGGCGGCAAAACCAGTGAAGAATGCCAAGGACCAGCCGGGAATCAGGAGATAAACCGTTACCATCAACAGGCTGGCCACGCGCCAATAGATAATTAGCAAACGATTGATGGCATCTACTCGTTTAAAGGCCGACCAAATGATCAGCACCAAGGGGATAAACACAGAAACGATGACCGCTAAGCGATAGTCCAACCAGATTAACCGCAACCAAACGCCGTCTACTTCCATAACACCATCGAAAAATTTGACAAAGGAAAGGGGCAATGCCCACCAAAATGTGAACCCCCAGCTTTGCTAGGCTACCAAATTTTCAGACCAGTTTACGGGATTAACCATCAGTGTCGCTTAATAGAAACAAAAAGACTATTTTGCGTCCAGGTTTTTAAGGATTTTTTGGATTAAAAACTCCTTGATTTCTGTATGTCGAGGCACAGCTTCCACAACCTCAGTTGCAGGATTAATCCAAAGAGAATGGGACGCACTTTCCCGCTTTAAATAACAACCAGCCTGCCGTAATTTTTTCTCCAAATCCTTACGCTTCATGGAATTAGGAGCGTCTCTTCAATGGCCTCTTCAGGTAAACCTCGACGAATATCCTCCAGACGATCTTCGACAATAAGTTGTATGGCACTTTTCAAACTAGCTTTTGCTTCTGCTATGGTGTTACCTTGACCATTGGCTCCATCCTCAGATGCTTCAATGATTGCGGTTAGTTCAGCTTTCACTTGTTGATGGCGTTATCATTAAATATAAGGCTTTTTAAGTTGTTTGATAACTTTATGAGGGACATTTTTTTCTAAAATTGGATAGCCATGATACCCTCCGGCATTATCTGATTGAAACTCATAATATTTTTCATTGTAATAGCTATAAATTTGTCTGTCATGAACAATCCCATTGTCTAGTGCAGTTTGGGCATCTTCATCACTTATTGAATTAAATTTCTGTCACCAAAAATATGCCGCCCCCTTTGCAGAGCAGTTTTCCATTGCTAAATCTCCCCTGGAAGTGGCCTAGGGCATTTTTCCAAGGGATTAATTTCGGTTAGATATACACCAGCTTATTCCTGCTGTAGCAGTAGCTCACTACTTTGGGACTGATTATTTTGGGTAGCGGTCATTCTAACCCGGTAGATGGTGCCGGACTCCACATTAGCCTGGGGAATGTACACAATGAACTGTCCGTTTTGATCCGCCCTTACATTAGCTTGAAAAACGTTTTGGGAAAGGTTTAGTACTCCCATCACAGTACGCAGAGCCTCGATCCTCACTTCCACACTTGCATCGGGGAGGGTTTGACCGATCAAATTATCCGGTAAACGAATCACCTCGTTATCTCTGAAATTGGTAATTTCCGGTCGCAGTATGTAACCGATACCAGGGTTACCGGGGTCGTTGGGGAAATCGGGGTTATTTTGGTTATTGATATTAATCGCGATCGCCTGATCAAATTGAAGACTGATGGAATTTTGCCCGGCCCGACTAAGAATAACCACTGGCCTAGCATTGATTTGGCGATCGCCACGGCGGATACGGTAACTGGTTTCATAAATGCCCGATTGTACTTCCTGCATCGCCACGGGGCGGTCTCGGTTTAGGCCGTCCAATTCAAAAATGGCACTGGCCCCTGGGGTTCCATAGGCCCGAATCAACAGCTCGTCCCCTTCCTGTAATGGTCGGCGTGGATTAGTGTTAGTTTCGATCCGTTCAATCGCCAAATTAGTAACCACTGGGGTGATGGGGGCACTGGGAGTGTTAGTGCCGATGTTGATGGGGGCAAAATTGCCGTTCCCAAGCTTGACTAGGGTTTGATAAACTAAGGCCGCTACTTCTCCCCTGGTGGCCAAGCTATTGGGATTAATTTGATTGGCATCGGGAAAATTAACAATAATTCCCCCATTGGCCGCCCTGGCGACACTGTCCATGGCCCATTGCGGCACCGCTTGGCGATCGCTATAGGGGTTTAAACCATTGGGATCTGCATTGGTTTTATTGCCCAAAGCTTTGGCCAAAATCACTAAAGCTTGGGCCCTGGTAATGTTTTCTTCGGGGCGAAAACTACCGTCGGGAAATCCCGTCACTAAACCAGAATTATTAACCGCTGAAATGGCCGGAGCGGCCCAATAGTTGGCGGGCACATCCCTAAAACTACGGCTACCATTGCCGGGGGATAAATCAAATGCTTTAACGGCGATCGCCGCAAATTGAGCCCTAGTAATTTGGGCATTGGGCTGAAAGGTGCCATCGGGAAAACCACCGATAATGCCTCGCTCCGCTAGGGTTGTAACATAAGAACTCCCCCAATAACCCTGTAAATCCCCAAAGCTAGAGGACTGGGCTAGGGTCATGGGCACAATGGGCATAAAGGTTAAAGCAACTAAACTGGAACCCGCCAGAGTGCGATTTAAAAAATTCATCATAACCTCTGAAAAATGTAGATATTTGAATAAGAATTGATTTACAAATATAGCAAGAGGTGGAGGGATTAGGACATTTTTGATTTTAAAATCTTTATCTGGAAAAGCTTTCAGTGATTGTTAGTCCTAACCGTCTTGATTTTTGCTATAAGTAATAGCCAATGATTAACCTAACAAAAACTAACCTAATCTGAGTTCAGATTAGGGACTCTTTGTAAACCGACCAAACTAGAAAAAATATCAAGTTGGCACAAATCAACCACAGCAAAAAGATGGTGCTACATGTATAGTTAAAACTTAAAAAAATCTCTCATTTTCTAAAAAATTCTTTAATTACATTAAGACTTTTTCACTTTCCTTAAACACCGCAAATAATCAACCTCCAACGTGCCCGTAAAAGTTTTAATAGCAAGGAGTAAACGGCTGACAAGATGGGAAAAATTAGCTCAGATAATCCTGCAACGCCTTCACATCCAAGGGATGCTCCTGCAGACTACGGAGGGCGGCAACGGTGGCTTTGCCTCCGGCGATTGTGGTGATGATGGGCAATTTATAATCCAACGCAGCCCGGCGAATGGTGCGGCCATCTAACTGGGATTCCTCACCGCTGGGGGTGTTGATAATAAATTGGATTTGGCCGTTTTTGATCCAGTCAATGACGTGGGGTCGCCCTTCGTGGAGTTTTAACACCACTTCCACCCCTTCAATGCCATGTTCACGCAAAACTTTTTGGGTGCCCGCCGTAGCTACCACTTTAAAACCCAGCTCCATTAGGTCTTTAACCACGGGCACAGCCGCTTCTTTGGTGCGATCGCTCATGGAAACAAAGACTGTCCCGGTGGTGGCTAAAATTACCCCCGCTCCCAATTCTGCCTTAGCAAAGGCTTTGCCAAAGTCACTGTCAATGCCCATCACTTCTCCCGTGGAGCGCATTTCTGGGCCAAGTAACGTATCCGCCCCAGGAAATTTACTAAAGGGAAGGACAGCTTCCTTAACGGCCACGTGCTGGGGAATAAATTCCTCCGTCACCCCCAACTCCTCTAAGGTTTTGCCGGACATCACTAGGGAAGCGATTTTGGCCAAAGGACGGCCAGTGGCTTTACTCACATAGGGCACAGTACGGGAAGCCCGGGGATTAGCTTCGAGGATATAAACCTGCTCCCCCTGTACTGCGTACTGAATATTCATCAAACCCACCACGTTTAAAGCGCGGGCCAATTGTTCTGTCCATTGGCGGATGGTGGTCAGAACATTATCGGAAAGGCTGGTGTAGGGAATAGAACAGGCGGAGTCCCCGGAATGGATGCCCGCTTCTTCGATGTGCTCCATAATGCTACCGATGACTACTTTGCCGGTGCTATCGGTGAGGGAGTCCACGTCTACTTCGATGGCATTTTCCAAAAATTTGTCAATTAAAATGGGGTGGTCCGGCTCAATTTGCACTGCGTAGGTCATGTACCGTTCCAACTCTTCATCGGAATAGACGATTTCCATGGCTCGGCCCCCCAGCACATAGGAAGGGCGCACCACAACGGGATAACTGATGCGGTTGGCCACCACTCTTGATTCTTCGTAATCCCTGGCAATGCCATTGGGGGGTTGGCTAATTTCCAACTCGTGGAGAATCTTTTCAAATCGTTCCCGGTCTTCAGCAGTGTCGATGGAGTCGGGGGAAGTGCCCCAAATTTTGGTTTGCACTGGGCAATCGGGGCTGTTTAAATACTTTTGCAGGGGAACTGCCAGTTTTAAAGGCGTTTGACCGCCAAATTGGATAATGATGCCCACCGGATTTTCCGCTTCGATGATATTTAAAACGTCTTCTTTGGTGAGGGGCTCAAAATAGAGGCGATCGCTCGTGTCGTAGTCGGTGGAAACGGTTTCCGGGTTGGAGTTGACCATGATGGTTTCATAGCCCGCATCACTGAGGGAAAAGGCGGCATGGCAACAGCAGTAATCAAATTCAATGCCTTGGCCAATGCGGTTGGGGCCCCCCCCCAGGATCATCACTTTGGGTTTATCCGACGGCAGAACTTCGCACTCTTCTGGTTCGTAGGTGGAGTAATAGTAGGGGGTGAAGGCTTCAAATTCTGCCGCACAGGTGTCTACTACTTTATACACGGGAACAATGCCCAGGGATTTACGGTAGGCCCGCACTTCGTCTTCGGTGGTTTTGGTGGCAAAGGCTATCTGGCGATCGCCAAAACCCTGTTGTTTGATGTAGCGCAGATCTGCGGCGGTGAGGTCTTTTAAACCCCGTTGTTTCATATATTTTTCCGTTTTGACCAAATCCTCTAACTTGTCTAAAAACCAAGGATCGATCGCCGTCAACTCATGAATTTCTTCCACCGTCATGCCCAAATTAAACGCATGGTGCAAAGAAAAGACCCGCTCTGGGTTGGGAGTCCGCAACTGGGAACGCAAATGGGACAGCGTCGGCAAAGTCTCATGGCGATCGCAACCGAACCCGAACCGTCCTGTTTCCAAGGAACGTAACGCCTTTTGGAAAGATTCTTGGAAAGTACGACCAATGGCCATGGCTTCCCCGACGGATTTCATTTGGGTGTTTAAAATTGGCTCGGCCCCAGGGAATTTTTCAAAGGCAAAGCGGGGAATTTTGGTCACCACGTAATCAATGGTGGGTTCAAAGGAAGCGGGGGTTTTCTTGGTAATGTCGTTGGAAATTTCGTTGAGGGTATAACCCACTGCTAACTTGGCCGCAAATTTGGCAATGGGGAAACCCGTGGCCTTAGAAGCCAGGGCGGAAGACCGAGACACCCGGGGATTCATCTCGATCACAATCACATCGCCATTGGCCGGGTTAACGGAAAACTGAATGTTTGACCCCCCTGTTTCCACGCCAATTTCCCGAATAATGGCAATGGAATAGTCCCGTAGCCGTTGATATTCCTTATCAGTCAAAGTCTGGGCGGGAGCAACGGTAATGGAATCCCCAGTGTGAACCCCCATGGGGTCAAAGTTTTCAATGGAGCAGATAATGACCACGTTATCGGCCAAATCCCGCATTACTTCCAGCTCGTATTCCTTCCAGCCCAACAGGGATTTTTCCACCAGAATTTGGGACATGGGGGACTGATCCAAGCCGTATTGCACCATCTCCTCATATTCTTCTTGGTTGTAGGCAATGCCGCCCCCCGTACCTGCCAACGTAAAAGCAGGGCGAATAATTAACGGATAGGAACCAATTTCGTGGGCCACCTTCCGAGCTTCTTCGATGCTACTGGCGATGCCCGATGGACAAACGGGAACCCCAATGCGGGCCATGGCTTCCTTGAATAATTCCCGGTCTTCCCCCATTTCGATCGCCGGCAGTTTCGCCCCAATTAATTCCACCCCATATTTTTCCAGCACCCCGGACTTAGACAGAGATACCGCCAGGTTCAATGCCGTTTGCCCCCCCATGGTGGGTAAAACTGCGTCCGGCCGTTCTTTTTCAATAATTTTTTCCACAATTTCCGGAATGAGCGGCTCAATGTAGGTGCGATCCGCCAACTCCGGGTCAGTCATGATCGATGCTGGGTTGGAGTTTACCAACACCACTTCATAGCCTTCCTCCTTCAATGCCTTACACGCCTGGGTGCCGGAATAGTCAAATTCGCAAGCTTGACCAATAACAATGGGGCCAGCCCCCAAAATCATAATTTTGTTTAAGTCGTTGCGGCGTGGCATAGGTAAAACTGTCCGAGACGTGATGGGGATTTCGATCCCAATCATTGTATAGGCTTTATCGGCGATCGCCACCCGTTCCCATATCCAGGTTTATTGACCAAAAATCCGGGTCCGAATCCTATTTAATCGCCCCCACCGCCCAGCCTAGGCCACAGGCGATCGCCACCACGCAAGAAGTCTTAAAAGCATTGATGGTAGTGGGTTGTACCTGGGCATCTTCCCTTTCTTCCTCAGTTTTGGCCCGGCTAAATCGACGTTTTTGCACGGAGAAATAAACAATTTGGGAAACAATGGACAGGGTTAGGGGCAAAAAGACCCAGCGACTAGCTAAGACCAAAGTTATCCCGGTGGCTAAAGTGAAAATGCTACCCAAAAATAAAAAATAGCTCAGTAATTTATCC